>NZ_JAQRFO010000065.1:0-18132 GCF_028598775.1 Xenorhabdus aichiensis | reverse complement strand
CTGGGGTTGCAAGATTACGTTAATACTAAATGTTATAAGGTGAAGAAATGACGAGCTATCAAATACAACCACATCAACAACGTGTCATGGATGAAGCAACCGAGCTAGATCAAAAGATTGAGAAATTATCTAATTTCATTGGTGATTCCACCTATAGAAAGTTAGAAGAAATTGACCAATTTCTACTAGATGCACAACTGTCAGCAATGAAAATGTACTCAGAGATTCTGCATAAACGTATTAGGCGATTTTAATTTCAACCTCAGAGCAAGTGATGCTGGGGTTGCAGGAGTATGTTAGGAGTCAGTGTCAATGAAAGAAGAATCTCAAAAAATACTCGTAGAGTTATTAAAGAAAGCTAACGATGGAATTGATGCAGCCGTTAGCTTCAGTCAGGCGCAAATACCAGACGTTGTGCAGCAACTATTAGTGTGGAATTTTGCTTCATCATTAATCTTTACTGTTGCTGGGGCTGTTCTGTTTATGTTCTTCCAATATTATTCGTGGAAAGTTTTTAAATACCTGCGCAAGGAATGGGCGGGTGATGAATTCATTGATCATCCAGAAATAATGCTAATAACGCTGGCGTATATGGCGACCTTTTTGCCCGTAGCGTGGTTAAGTCTTGATTGGCTAAAAATCTGGCTAGCGCCAAAACTCTACCTACTCGAATACGCAGCATCACTGATTAAGTAGCCCCTACAACTCAGTGACTATAACAACACCCCATGCCATCAGTTAACGCGGGTGGCTTTTTTGTATCTGGATTTCACCGCGCCGGGTTATCGCCGTCTGCCTGTATTAGCCATGACATGTTCCCTTTGCATCGAGCGTACAGGTCAGAATCAAAAATAATCAATGCCCTAGACAGTCATTATCAGCAACATCCGCTGTAGGCAGAAGAAGCGGTGTGACAGCCGGAGAGACGGCCTGCATTGCCCTCATGATTCATTGAGTCGTGATAGCTATGTAGACAATGAATTGGTTTTCATTAACATCTAAAGACTTCCATAAATAAGACTCGAAGAGGTAATCATGGCCGGATTAAATTTTGAAGCCATTGGTCGTTGTAAGGTTTTGAAAGAAAAACTCAGAGAATTAGATATTCAGAGAAATAAATTCATTAATGAGTTGAGGGCAGAAGTTTCACGGCTTGCGAAAGGGAGTAGTTACCTCACCCCACCGGAAATCACAGTGTTTGATATAGAGTTAATGCATGGGTTGTTAAGCAATATTTCATCCGCTGATAGTGAATTAATGCAGGTGGTGAATGAGTTTAATAATTGGTGCCAAGAAGCCGGAGAAAAGCCTGTAAAATTGCATATTCCAATGAGAACGTAATTAATGCCATATTTGTCATAAGGCCATCGGTTAACACAGGTGGCTTTTTCTTTTGGAGGGCAGCACATGCCGCCACGTATCCCTCGAGCCTGCCGCAAGCAGGGCTGCCCCAAGACCACCACCGACCGAAGCGGCTACTGTGCTGATCACCTTCACACCGGCTGGGAGAACCACCAGCAAGGGAAGAGCCGACACGAACGCGGCTATGGCAGCAAGTGGGACAAGTTAAGGGCAACTATCAAGGCCAGAGATAAACATTTATGCCAGCAATGCTTACGTGAAGGCCGGGCAGTGACAGGTACAACCGTTGACCACATCAAGCCCAAGGCACACGGTGGCACGGATGCGTTAACAAATCTGATTCTATTATGCTGGTCTTGCCATAGAGCGAAGACAGCGACGGAGAGACTACGATGAGTGAGAAACAAGTGAAACTGTCACGGTCAGTGATGAGATGGCGGGTGATGGGGTCGACATTCATATTTAATTTCATTTGTAGATCATATTAATGGTGATGATAACGATGGTTAGCATCCTGAGATAATTTTAATTTCATTAGTAACAATATCATCAGTCATGGTCACTCAAGGGGAGGGGAGGGTCAAATCCCTGGCACTCTCGCCCCAGGGGACCGCCGCCTTACCTCTTTCCACATCGCCGCAGGTTAGCAAACTTTTTTATGGGACTCCCCATGCTGTCTTTAATAGGAGAAACCGATCATGTCAGGGCCACCCAAAACCCCGACCCACCTGCGTCTGGTGAGGGGGAACCCATCGAAACGCCCGATCAATAAAAACGAACCCAAACCGCCCACAGGGGTCCCCCCAACCCCGAAGTATTTTGACAAGCAGGGCAAGTACTGGTTCAAGCGCATGGCGGAGGAACTGGATGCCCTCGGGGTGATGAGTCAACTGGATGCGAAGGCGTTGGAATTGTTGGTGGAAGCGTATGTTGAGTACCGGCACCACTGTGACACACTGGAGCAGGCAGGCTATACCTATCCCACCACGTCAGCGACCGGCGATAAGATCATTAAGGCGCACCCCGCCGCGGTGATGAAAGCCGATGCGTGGAAACGTCTGCGCGCCATGCTGGGGGAATTCGGCATGACCCCGTCAACCCGCGCCAAGGTGAACATGAACAGCCCTGATCAGGCTGACCCTCTGGAAGATTTCCTTAAAGCAAGAGATTAACGCATGGCAAAAGTGGCTGAAGGCATTCGCTACGCGGAACGCGTCGTGGCGGGTGAGATTGTGTCCGGTGAACTGGTGCGGCTGGCTTGTCAGCGTTTTCTGGATGACCTGAAAACCGGTGAAGAAAGAGGGATCAGCTTTAGTGAACCCCGCGCTCAGCATATCCTGAACTTTTACAAATTTGTCCCCCACGTCAAAGGGGCACTGACAGGCAAGCCCATTGAGCTGATGGACTGGCATGTTTTTATTCTCATCAATATCTTTGGCTTTGTCCGTCCGCTGATTAATGAACAGACCGGCGAAACTGTCCTGCGCAATGATGGCAGCGGTCGCCCGGTGATGGTGCGCCGTTATCGTACCGCCTATAACGAAGTCGCCCGCAAGAACGCCAAATCAACATTGTCCTCCGGCATCGGGCTATACATGACCGGGGCAGACAGTGAGGGCGGGGCGGAAGTCTATTCGGCGGCCACGACCCGTGATCAGGCGCGCATTGTATTTGAGGATGCGAAGAACATGATCAAACAGGCCAGACCCACTTTGGGCAGGTTGTTTGCGTTCAATAAGCTGGCGATTTATCAGGAACAGTCGGCGTCCAAGTTTGAGCCGCTGTCCAGTGATGCCAACAACCTGGACGGCCTCAATATCCATTGCGGCATTGTCGATGAGCTGCATGCCCACAAGACCCGGGATGTGTGGGACGTACTGGAAACCGCCACCGGTGCCCGGCTGCAATCGCTGCTGTTCGGTATCACCACGGCGGGATTCAATAAGGAAGGTATCTGCTACGAGCTGCGCGACTATACCGTCAAGGTGCTGCGCGGTCAGGTGCCCGATGACACCTTCTTCGGCATTATCTACACCCTCGACAAAGAGGACGATCCCTTTGATGAAACGGTGTGGCAAAAGGCCAATCCGGGGCTGGGTATCTGCAAACGCTGGGATGACCTGAGACGGCTGGCGAAAAAGGCCAAAGAACAGGTCTCTGCCCGGCATAACTTCTTCACCAAGCACATGAACCTGTGGGTGACGGCCGAATCGGCGTGGATGGACATGCTCAAATGGGACGACTGCGACCCGGTGTCCCCGCCGCATGAGCTGAAAACCTACCCGATGTGGGTCGGGGTGGATTTGGCGAACAAGATAGATATCTGTGCGGCCGTCAAGGTCTGGCAGGGCAATAACGGGCATGTGCATGCCGACTTTAAATTCTGGCTGCCGGAAGACCGGATTGAACGCTGCTCCCGTCAGATGGCCGAACTCTACCGCAAGTGGGGGGAGATGGGCGTCTTAACGCTGACGGACGGTGAAGTCGTCGATCATGTCCAGATAAAGGAAGAATTGCAGCACTGGGTGGCCGGGGAAAACCTGAAAGAAATCGGCTTTGACCCGTGGAGTGCCACTCAGTTCAGCCGGGCACTGGCCGAAGAAGGGTTGCCGCTGATTGAGGTGTCCCAGACGGTCCGCAATTTGTCGGAAGCCATGAAATCGCTGGAAGCGCTGGTCTACAGTGGTCAGTTCCACCATAACGATCACCCGGTCATGAACTGGATGATGAGCAACGTCACCGCCAAACCCGACAAGAACGACAACATTTTCCCCGACAAATCCACGCCGGAAGCCAAGATAGACGGGCCCGTCGCGTTGTTTACCGCCATGAGCCGCCTGCTGGTGAACGGGGGCGAACAACCGGAAAGCCTGTCTGATGTGCTGATGGCCCGGGGTTTACGTTCCCTCTGAGGTACTTTCATGAAAATATTACTCTTTGCTGCCCTGCTGGTCGGACTGGCAGGCGGCGGTCTATTGTCTTACGGGGCATGGCTGCTGCTGCCGGCGGCGGGGTTTATAGTGGCCGGGGGGTTATGTCTCGGCTGGTCTTATCTGGTGTCCCGTATGCCGGATCGCAAGTCAGATAAGGGGGCCTGATGTTTTTCCCCGGACTGTTTCGAAAATCCGCTGAACCGATGACCTCGCGTGAACTCAGTGAACTGATTGGCCTGTCGTATGACACCTACACCGGGCGGCGGGTCAGCCCCCGGATGGCCATGCAATTAACGGCCGTCTTTAGTTGTGTGCGGGTACTGGCGGAATCGGTCGGCATGTTGCCCTGTTCGCTCTATGAACAACTGGAGCGGGGTAACAAACGGGCGACCCGCGAACGGCTGAATACCCTGCTGTCGGTGAAACCCAACAACTACATGACCCCGCAGGAATTCTGGGAGCTGCTGATTGCCTGTCTGTGTCTGCGCGGCAACTTTTACGCCTACAAGGTCAAGGCCCTCGGCGAAGTGGTGGAATTACTCCCCCTGGATCCGGGCAGCGTTATCCCCAAACTGAACAGTGACTGGCTGCCGGAATATCAGGTCACCTTCCCGAACGGGGATAGCCGGACACTGACTCAGGATGAGATCTGGCATGTGCGTATCTTCACGTTGGATGGCCTGACGGGATTAAGCCCGATTGCCTATGCGCGACAGGCGATTGGACTGGGGCTGGCGACCGAAGAGCACGGCTCCCGGCTGTTCGGTAACGGGACAGTGACCAGCGGGGTACTGCAAACCGATGAAAAATTGACGGATGAGGCCTTTGACCGCCTGAAAGCGGATTTTGAGGCGCAGCATCAAGGGTTGGTGAATGCCCATAAACCCATCATTTTGGAAATGGGGTTGAAGTGGAGTCAGATTAGCCTGTCCGCCGAAGACGCCCAGTTTCTGGAAACCCGTAAGTTTCAGCTCGAAGAGATTTGCCGGATATTTCGCGTTCCCCTGCATATGGTGCAGAACACCGACCGGGCGACCTTTAACAACATTGAAAATCTGGGGATCGGTTTCATTAACTATTCGCTGGTGCCGTACCTGACCCGTATCGAGCAGCGGATTAATGCCGGGCTGGTGAAGGGAACTAAGCAAGGGCGGTTTTATGCCAAGTTCAACACCGGGGCCTTGTTACGCGGGGACATGAAATCCCGCTTCGAGGCGTACACCCGGGGCATTAACTGGGGTATTTACTCCCCGAACGAATGCCGGGAACTGGAAGAGCTGAACCCGCGTGAAGGCGGGGATATCTACCTGACCCCGATGAACATGACGACCGATCCCGATTCACCCCCCAAACCCAAGACGGAGACTGAATCCCATGCCGATGATGACGAAACAACGGCTTGATATTCCCCTGAAAATCAAATCGGTCAGCGACTCCGGCGAGTTCGAAGGCTACGGTTCGGTGTTCGGGGTCAAAGACAGCTATGACGATATTGTGTTACCCGGTGCCTTTGAAAACTCGCTGAAGCAGTGGGGCGAAAAAGGCAGCTTACCCGCTCTTCTCTGGCAGCACCGGATGGATGAACCCATCGGTATCTATACCGAGATGAAAGAAGATGAGGTGGGGCTGTATCTCCGGGGGCGCTTGCTGATTGACGATGACCCGCTGGCGAAACGGGCGCATGCCCACCTGAAAGCGGGGTCACTGTCCGGTCTGTCCATCGGTTACATCCTGAAAGACTGGGAATACGACCGGACGAAAGAGGCCTTTTTACTGAAAGATCTCGATTTGTGGGAAGTGAGTCTGGTGACTTTTCCGGCCAATGACGAAGCCCGGGTCAGTGAGGTGAAATCCGCCTTTGCCCGGGGTGACGTTCCTGCACCAAAAAGTATTGAACGGGTCCTGCGCGACGTTGGACTCTCCCGCTCTCAGGCCAAGGCTTTTATGGCTGAGGGGTACGGCGCGTTGTCTCTGCGTGACGCTGAAACGGACGTGTCCATTTTGAATGCATTGAAAACTATTACTTTTGAATAATCACGGAGTCCATTATGGCAGTTGAATTGAAAGACGTTGAACAGGTCGCGCAGGAAATCAAGGGGCGCTTTGACGAGTTCAAAGAGAAGAATGATAAACGCTTTGAGGCGATTGAGGCCGAAAAAGGCAAGCTGGCGGGGCAGGTTGACACCCTGAACGGCAAGCTGTCCGAACTGGATGACCTGAAAACGGCGCTGGAAGAAGAACTGGCGGGGTTGAAACGTCCGGCAGGCGGCAGCAATAACAAGGCCGTGACGGAGCACAAAACCGCCTTTGCCCAGTTTATCCGCAAGGGTAAGGATGACGGACTGGCCGAACTGGAGCAGAAAGCCATGCAGACCGTCAGCGATCCCGATGGCGGCTATGCCGTTCCCGAAGAACTGGATCGCAATATCATCAGCGTCCTGAAGGATGAGGTAGTGATGCGGGCAGAATGCAGCGTGGTGTCCGTAAGTAACCCCAACTTTAAGCGGCTGGTCAATCAGGGCGGCACCAACAGCGGCTGGGTCGGCGAAACGGACGAACGGTCTGAAACCCAAACGGCCAAACTAGCGCCCATCGAACCGGTCTGGGGCGAAATCTACGCCAACCCCGCCGCCACCCAGACCATGCTGGACGATGCCTTCTTTGATGTGGAAGCCTTCATCACGGCGGAACTGGCGCAGGAATTTGCGGAACAGGAAGAAGACGCGTTTACCCACGGTGACGGGGTCAAGAAGCCGAAAGGGTTGCTGGCTTACGGCAGTGACGCACTGTCCGACAAGGATCGCAAGTGGGGCACCTTGCAGCACCTGCTGCTGAAAAAGCCGACCGAAGTGACGGCGGACGAAATCATGCAGCTGATCTACACCCTGCGCAAGCCGTACCGCAACGGGGCGAAGTTCATGATGAACAACAAGATGCTGTTCACCGTGCGTACCCTGAAAGACAGTCAGGGCAACTACCTGTGGCAGCCGGGCTTGCAGTTGGGCCAGCCGTCTGCGTTGCTGGGTTACGGCATTGCGGAAAATGAGCAGTTTGCCGATTTGGGCGCGGACGCTATCCCGGTAGCCTTCGGTAACTTCAAACGCAGCTACACCATTCTGGATCGCATGGGCGTACGCATGTTGCGTGACCCGTACACCCACAAGCCGTTCATCCACTTCTACACCACCAAGCGCGTAGGGTCTTTGCTGGTGGACAGCAACGCGGTGAAACTGCTGAAAGCGGGTGGCGGTAAGTAATTATCAGGCGGCCACCGTG
Source organism: Xenorhabdus aichiensis (assembly GCF_028598775.1). Taxonomy (NCBI): domain Bacteria; kingdom Pseudomonadati; phylum Pseudomonadota; class Gammaproteobacteria; order Enterobacterales; family Morganellaceae; genus Xenorhabdus; species Xenorhabdus aichiensis. The sequence goes on along the minus strand of NZ_JAQRFO010000065.1, from coordinate 10,561 downwards.
CCGCCTTTTTACCGGGGGAAACATGCCATTACCGACAATCGAAGAACTGCGGTTGCAGTGCCGGATAGATGAAACGCAGGACGATGAACTGTTATTGACCTACCTGACTGTCGCAATAGAAAAGGCCGAGAACTACCTGAACCGCAAGTTGTATGACGAGAAAGTGCCTGATGATGATCCTGACGGCATGCTGATTACCCCCTTAATTAAGCTGGCGCTGATGTTGGCGGTGGGTTTTTGGTATGAGCACCGTGAACCCAACGTATTAGCGAGTGGCTTTAAGGAGCTGCTCAATGATTACCGTATCAGGCCGGTAGGAGGTCAACATGCAGGCGGGACGGCTTCGTAATCGCATCACGTTACAGAACTTTACTCAGGCCAGACTGCCTTCCGGCCAGAAAGTGCAGGAATGGCAGGATATCGCCACGGTCTGGGCGGAGGTGAAACACATCAGCGGACGGGAATTACTGGCCTCCGGGGCGGCACTGTCCGAAGCCACCGTACGGGTTTGGCTGCGTTACCGTGCAGACATCACGAGTGCGTCACGTCTGGTATTCAAGGGGCAGGTGTATGACATTCAGGCCGTCATTCCTGATGGGAAATGTACCCAGCTTGAATTACTGTGTAAACAGGGGGTGAAAGCATGATTATCACCGATTTAGATTTTTCGGGATTGCGGGAGATTGCGCGGGATCTGGAACTGCTCAGCAAAGCCGAAAATACTCAGGTATTGCGGCAGGCGACGTATGCCGGGGCGACCGTATTGCGTGACGAAACCCGGCAGAAAGCGCCGAAACGCACGGGTAAACTGGCGCGTAACATCGTGGCATCTAATCAGAAGATCCGCAAGGGTGAAGTCTCTGCCGGGGTGTATGTCCGGGGCGCGAACGCCAACGGCACCAACAGCGATAAATCCATGAAGGCCAGCGATCCGCGCAACGCCTATTACTGGCGTTTTCTGGAGAATGGCACCTCAAAGATGGCCGCCCAACCGTTTATTCGTCCCGCGTTTGACCGTAAATCGGATGCCGCGGCCGAATTTGCGATGAAACGGCTGAATCAGGCCATTGATGAGGTGCTATCGAAATGACGGAGGCCGATATTTTCCCCTTACTGGCCCCAGTGTTGCCCGATCAGGTCTTTCCCTATGTCGCGCCGCAATCAGCGCCGCCTGTCTCCCCGCCGTGGTGTGTCTTTTCGCTCTACAGCATTGATCAGGATGTGCTGAACGGGCAGGCCGGGCAACTGAACAATCTGCAAATTGATGTCTATGCACTGACCATTGATGCAGCGCGGATGATACGGGATAAGGCCAGAATAGCCCTTATGCCGCTTAAACCGACCCAACTGAGCGAAACCCACAGCTACGAGTCTGACACGGGGCTGTACCGTGCCACGCTGGAATGCCAAATCTGGCAGTAACAAACCCTTTTCCCCTGACCGTCTGCGGACGGTTTTTTTATTTCTGGAGAATCTCCCATGAGCAGTAAGTACGAAAAAGCCCAGGGCACGAAAGTCAGCATTTCGGCCACGGCGGCAAAAGAAGCGAACCCGGTCACCGCCGTCTGGCAGGATATTGACTGCACCACGAAAGAGGTCAGCTACACCGGTGGCCAGAAAAGTGACATTGAGGTCACCACCCTGTGTTCCACCGAGCAGGAAATGACTAACGGTCTGGCGGCACCGGGCGAAATTACCCTGTCCGGTAACTGGTCAGCCGACGAAGCCGGGCAGAACACCCTACGCAATGCCTACGACACCGATGAATTGCATGCTTTTAAGGTGCAGTTCCCGACCGGGAATGGCTATGCCTTTTTAGCCGAAGTGCGGCAGAACTCATGGAGCGTGTCTGCCAGTGGTCTGGTTACCGCGTCGTTTACCCTGCGACTGAAAGGCAAGCCCGTTCCCCTCAAGCAAGCGACTACGTTAACTAAAGACACTTCACAAGGATAAATCCCATGGCAAAGGCAAAGAAAGATTTACGGGCGTTAGCACTGGCACCCGGCGCGGGATTTCGCAGTAAACCCGTCACGGTACCGGAATGGGGCGATGTTGTCGTGATCCTGCGCGAACCCTCAGCGGGGGCGTGGGCACTCTGGCAGGAGATTATTTCTCCCACTGAGGATGAGGAAGCGCAGCCGCTGTCGGTCGCGGAGAAGACCCGCCGCAATGTCCGGGGGGATGTGGTGCTGTTTATCGATGTGTTGTGGGATGAAGACGGTGAACAAGTATTTTCTCCTGACGATAACGACACCGTGGCGGGGATTTACGGTCCCGTGCATGCCCGGTTACTGCATCAGGCGCTGGATTTAATGACGTCACAGGCCGACGCGGAAAAAAAGTCAAAGAGCCCCTGACCTTCTTCATGATGACACTGGCGTTGCGGCTCGGCAAAACCCTGCATGAGCTGCAACGGGACCTGAGTGCCAGTGAATTGTTGTGCTGGATGGCCTACGACCGGCGCAGTCCCCTCAGTGATCGCCGTGGTGACATTCAGGCCGCCCAGATAGCCTCAGCGGTTTATCAGTCGCAGGGCGGCAAGGTCAAACTGGAAGATGCCCTGCTGCAATGGGGGGCCGATCCCCAACAGGATGATCAGGCGTTCTCTGATCTGGAAGGTTTCCTGTCCAACTTATCGTGAGTCATTTCTTATGGCAAAACTGCGTGAACTGATTATCAAAATCTCGGCAAATTCGGCCTCATTTCAGTCGGAAATTGCCCGTGCCTCCCGGATGGGGGCGGATTATTACCGGACGATGGAAAAGGGCGGACGTCAGGCGGCGTCTGCCAGCCGTAACAGCCAGCAGGCGATGCGGGAACTGAACGGACAACTGGCCTCCGTACGGGACACGGCAAAAGGCATGGCGGGGGCGTTTGCCGGGATGTTTGCGACCGGACGTCTCATCAGCATGGCGGACAGTTACAACTCCCTGAATGCCCGTATTAAGCTGGCCACAACCTCAACAGAGGATTTCAAAAACGCCCAGCAAGGGTTGCTGCGGATTAGTCAGTATACCGGCTCAACCTTTGAGTCCAATGCCAGCCTGTTCACCCGCGTCTCCAGCGCCTTGCGGGAATACGGTTATTCGACAAAAGATATCCTGTCCCTGACCGATTCCTTGGCCACTGGCCTGCAAGTGTCCGGGGCGTCCGCCGAAGAGACCGCCTCCCTCATCACCCAGTTATCACAGGCGTTAGGGCGTGGCGTACTTCGGGGACAGGACTTTAACTCGGTCGCCCAATCGGGGCAGCGGATCATGAAAGCCCTGTCTGATGGGCTGGGGGTCGCCCAGAAAGACCTGAAACAACTGGCGGATGCCGGGGAACTGACCACGCCGAAGATTGTTCCGGCATTAATCAGTCAGTTGAAAACCCTGCATAAAGAATTCGATTCGATGCCGAATAGCGTGAGCGCGGCCTCAACCCGGGTCATGAACGCCTTCCAGCAGTGGGTCGGGGGCGCTAACCAGACCACCGGTGCGACCACCACCTTGTCCGGTGCTTTGGATGGCGTGGCGAAAAATATCGATGCTGTCGCGACCGTCGCCGGGGTCTTGGTGGCAGTCGGGGCAGCCCGTTTCTTTGGTGGCATGATATCGGGGGCAATCACAGCAACGGGCAGTATCTGGAATGCCTACAAGGGAGAGGTTGCACTGGCTCAGGTGCAAGTTCGGGGGACGCAGATTTCTACTGCCAGAGCACGAGCAGCAGTATATCGAGCGCAAAGGGCAGTACTGGCAGCTAGAGATATAGAGGCTCAAATAGTAGCAGAAAGACGATTAGCTGCGGCACAAGCCGGACTCAGTGCCAATCTGGGGGCGAGGGACGCCGCAAGGAACCGTCTTAATGGCGTTGCATCTCTTGGTCTTCGTATGGGGCAAGGGTTATTGGGGGCGGTGGGTGGTATTCCGGGAATTATCTTAGGGATCGGCGCTGCTTGGTTGTATGTCCATGAAAAAAATGAACAAGCGAGAAAAACTGCAATTGCCTATGCGGATGGCGTTGATCAGGTCAGAGAACAGCTAACTAAGATGTCTAGAGTTGGTCTTGAATCGACAGTGGTTGATGCGTCTAATTCTATTGCTGCGCAGAGGAAGGAAATAGTCAATACAGAAGGAGAAATACGAAAAATACGGGATTCATTGAAGGCTTTGCGCGATATGGAAGCCAAATCAAAGGAAAGTCCAATATTAACTCGTCTCAATACCTTTTATACATTGAAGGAAATACAGGACAAACTTGTTGATGTTCAGGGAGAGCTATCACAAAAAACATACAAATTAGAGCAGCAGACAGAAAAGTTACGGAACACAGAGTCTCTGCGTAGTGACGCTTTGCAAAAAAGTATCACAAAAACAGTTGAATTAGCTGGTGCGGTGGGTTCGTTGTCTGCCATGTATGAACAATTAAATCGCGTCACAGGACTAAATACTAACGCTACCCCTCCTATATTTCCTGGTATGCAGCTACCTGCATTAGATAGCAAGCAGCAGGACGCTATAGATAAAGCTCGGCGTGAGGAAGTTCTAGCTGGTTTACAAGGAATGAACAAAGTTCATCAGCAAGCTACGTATGAGGCTGATGATCTAAATCTGCCACCGGGATGGCGTGAAAATTATATTGCTGCAAAGATGGGGGCTGCGACAGCAACAAATGATTTAACAGAGGCCAATAGAGCACAAAAACAAGCGGAACAGGAAGCTACCGCCGCAGCTAGAAAAGCGGCATCAATTACAGCGGATTATCAACAGAAAATTGCTAACCTCAATAGGGAAATACAAATAGAGGTTGTCAGATACAAAGAAGGAGATGCCGCCGCTGATTTGTTTGCGGCCTCTTTGGAATCTGGGACTAAATGGTCCGGTCAGCAACGTTCGGAGCTTATCAGGCTGAATAAAACACTGGAAGAAGCCAAACAGAAATACCAAGACCTACAGGACGCTATTTCAAATGATCCTTTCCGCAATACCGCCAAGAGTGCCAAGAAAGCCCGTGAGCAGTTAGAGCGCCAGTTTAAAAATAAGGATGTCACACCGGAAGAATACGGACGCCGCAAAGATGATATCTGGCGAGATGAGGTCAGGGGCAACACAAGCGCTAAACAGCAGTATGCCGTTTCCGCCAGAGAGGATTTACGGGGCGAAGTTGACCCAATACAGGATTTGGATAACCAACTGGCACGCAAAAAGGCGCTTTATCAGTCCTATGCTGATTCAACTATTATCACTGAGCAACGCAAAAATGAGTTAATTATTGCCGCGGATAATGAAACTAATGAACGCCGCTATGAGGCAGCGATGCAACTGTATGCCAGTCAGGGACGGATACAGAAAATGACGGTGGATCTGTTTACCGTAACAAAAGAACGCATGACTAACATGTTAACGGGCATGTTGACCGGCACCCAGTCATTCAAGGACGGCATGATCGGCCTGTTTGCCTCCCTCACACAAAGCATTATCCAGAACCTGATGAATATGGCAGCGGAAGCTATTCTGACCAGCAATATATTGAAATCCATCATGGGCGTGGCTGGTGGGTTTTTCGGTGGCGCGGGCGGCGGAGGGACAACGCTCGCTAATGGTCAGGCCGTACCCATGTTGCCCCAGAACATCTCAGTCAATGCCAAAGGTGGGGTCTATGATTCACCGAGTCTCAGCGCCTACAGTGGGCAGGTTGTTAGCACACCCACCTTCTTTGCCTTTGCTAAGGGCGCAGGACTAATGGGGGAGGCGGGGCCAGAAGCCATCATGCCGCTCACCCGTGCCGCTGATGGTTCGCTGGGCGTTCGTGCGCTGATGCCCGCGGGAGTGAGTGCCGGTACTGCGCCGCAAGTCAGCATTGTCATTAGTGACAAGGGATCTGACTCAACTTCGTCTCCTGGGTGGGAACAGTTTGGCAGTGAGATAGGGCGGTTCGTTGATCAACGTTATCGTGCATTGATAGGCAGAGATTTAGGTCAAGGCGGTGTGCTCAACCGTGCAATAAAAGGAGGAAGGTAATGAATCAAGAAGAATTTACTTATATCCCGCGTGTCAATCCGACGGGTGATATTACTCAGCGGGTGCGCACTGTTCAGTTTGGGGATGGGTATAGTCAGCGGAGTGGTGACGGCATCAACAGTAATCATCAAAGCTGGCCGTTAACTTTCGTTGGCAACCAGCAATATATTGGCGAAATCCGCCAGTTCTTGCTTCGTCATCAGGGGTGGCGATCCTTCAAGTGGCGTAATCCCTTATCTGAGCTGGGGTTGTATGTTTGTCAGGGACACCGGGTAACAGCTTTGGGCATGAACGGCATGCATGAACAGATGTATCAACTCACCGCCACGTTTGAAACCACTTACCAACCCTAGGATATCTCATGACAATTAATGCCGATCTCCAGCGTCTTGCGCCGGGGGATAAGATTCTATTGTTTGTTGTTGATGGCTCGGCCTTTGGTGGGCCAGAACTGTATTTTCATAATCAACCTATCCCGTACACAGAAAATGAGCTGGAAAACCCCGATCAGTTACCCATAAAGTCTATCTGGTGGCAAGGAGTGGAGTATAAGCCGTGGCCTGTGAGAATTGAAGGTCTGGAGGTCAGCAGTGATGGCAGTGCAGCCTCACCGACGCTCAGTGTGGCTAATCTCGACGGGACTATTAGCGCCATGTGTTTAGCTTATCAGAATATGGCGCAGGCGCGTGTCACTATTCGCATGACCTTTGCGCATTATCTGGATGCCCGTAATTTCCCCGAAGGTAACCCGGAAGCTAACCCGACGCAGGAGAAAATAGACGTCTACTATATTGACAGTAAGACGCATGAGGACAATACGGCCATCAAGTTTGCCTTGTCTTCTCCGGCTGACCTGCAAGGGATTCAAATTCCGACCCGGCAGATACACAGCGTATGTACGTGGTGTATGCGCGGGTTATATCGACAATCCCCCTGCAACTATACCGGTGATCGTTATTTTGATGAGGAGGGGAACCCAACAGATGATCCATCAAAAGATGCCTGCTCTGGATTATTGTCAACAGGATGTGAGCTGCGCTTCGGGAAAGGAAATCAACTTCCCTTTGGTGGCTTCCCCGGTTCAGCCTTATTAAGGCGATGATATGGAAACGCTGCGTAAACATATTATCGATACCATCATGGATCACGCACAAACAGAATACCCTAATGAGTGCTGTGGTCTGGTGATTCAAAATAGCCGCAAGCAGCAATATATCCGTTGCCGCAATACCGCACCGTCTCCGACAGAACAGTTCAGCATGCACCCAGCCGATTACGCCGAGGCTGAGGATATCGGTACTATTGTTGCCATCGTCCACAGTCACCCCGATGCCACGACACAACCCAGTCAACTGGATATCGCACAATGTGACCTGTCACAAGTGCCGTGGATTATTGTCTCATGGCCAGAGGGAGATATCCGTACTGTTATGCCGACTGAGGGGATTAAACCCTTGCTGGGTCGTCCGTTCGTGCACGGTATCTGGGACTGTTACGCCATTGTCCGTGACTGGTATCGGCTGGAACGTAATATTGAACTCCCCGATTTTGAACGCTCAGATGGCTGGTGGGAACGCGGCGAAAACCTGTATATGAAGAATTATGCGGATGCTGGGTTTACTGAATGTAGTGGTGAATTACAGATAGGTGATGTCATCATTATGCAGGTACAGGCCAGCGAACCTAATCATGCGGGTGTGTATATCGGAGACGGGCTGATGCTACATCATATGTATGGACAACTCAGTAATCGTGTGCCTTATAGTGGGTATTGGCAAGAAAGAGCAGTGAAAATATTGAAGCATAATTTCACAAATAGTTTGTAATTTTCATTTGTGGTTAAAATATAATAAATTGCAGAGGCACACCTACACTAATTAGATGGGATCATGTCATGAATAAAAAAATCATAACTATTTTGGCGTTTGTTATAGTTTTTGCAGGACTATTCATATTTTCAGGGTACAAAGAGGGGAAGACTGAAAGCGAACCGCAGGAACTTGCTGATATTTCTAACTCAGTGGTTGAAAAAGCGAGAGTGTCAGTGAGAAATTCCCTTAAAGACCCTGATTCTGCTATCTTCGAATATATATATCCGAGCAGCCAGCATGCCGATATTGCGTGCGGTATGGTTAACGCCAAAAATAGCTATGGTGGTTATACTGGGAAAAAGAAGTTCATTGTTAATATCAGTAATGACACGGTGGTGATTGATAGTGATTCAGAGCTAATTTCCTCAAAATGGGATGAATTTTGCGAAAAATCTAAGCCGATAATTCTATTGAAATAATTAGAACTTACAACCCCCTAACGGGGGTTTTTTTATGGAGTAAATTTATGAATACGTTACGAACAATACGGTTGTCCGGCGTGCTGATACCCCAATTCGGACGAGAGTATAAGCTGGCAGTCTCATCCCCCATAGAGGCTATCAGGGCACTGTCTGTCCTGATTGATGGCTTTGAAAAGTTCCTGCTGACCGCCAAAGAGCGCGGACTGACTTTTGCCGTATTCATCGGAAAACGCAATATCAACCGCGACGAACTGGAATTATCTGGTGAGGGCGACATTCGGATTGTACCGGTGATCATTGGCAGCAAAAAGGCGGGTATCTTCCAGACTATTCTCGGCGCGGTGATGGTAGTGGCCGGGGTGTTTTTGTGGGCAACCCCTTATGGCGTTCCACTCGTGATGTCCGGTGCTTCTATGATGCTGGGGGGCGTGGTGCAGATGTTATCACCGATGCCGGGCGGATTGGCACGACGGGAAGATCCCGACAATAAACCCAGCTATGCGTTTGGCGGGCCAGTCAACTCCATCGCACAGGGAAATCCGGTTCCGATTGGATACGGTAGACGCAGAATAGGCGGTGCCATTATCTCGGCGGGTATCTATGCAGAAGATCAGCAATAACCCTCAACAGTCTTAACAGGTCGCTACGGCGACTTTTTTTATGGGTGAAATATGGCTAATCAGTTAATTCGGGGCAGTAAAGGCGGCGGTGGAAGCCCCCGTACTCCGGTCGAGTCGCCCGATTCCTTGCAATCGACCTCTTACGCTAAAATCTTATTAGCCTTGGGCGAAGGAGAGTTTGCGGGTGGTTTAGATGGCACCAATATCTTTCTGGATAACACGCCGATTATTGGCCCTGATGGTCAGGCAAATTTTCAGGGGGTGAAGTGGGAATTTCGCCCCGGCACACCCCATCAGGATTACATACCGGGCATGCCTGCGGTAGAAAATGATATTACAGTTGGCGCGGAGTTAACCGAGTCATGGGTACGCTCGGTCACCAATACTCAATTGTCTGCGGTACGTATTAGGTTATCTTGTCCACAGTTGCAGGAACAGAAGGATGACGGCGATACTGTCGGCTATGTCATTGACTACGCGATAGATGTTGCCACCGATGGCGGGGCGTATCAGGAAGTGTTGAAGACAGCCGCCGATGGCAAAACAACCACCAAATATGAGCGCTCACACCGTATTGATCTGCCCAAGGCACATTCAGGCTGGCAGGTTTGTGTGCGCCGTCTGACCCCGAAACAGACCACTAACCGGATTGCGGATGCGATGGTGGTAGAAGCGATCACTGAGGTCATTGATGCCAAACTGAGTTACCCCGAAACCGCCTTACTTTTTGTTCAGTTTGATGCCAAACAGTTCCGCAATATCCCCCAGGTATCGTGTGAGCCGAAGATGCGCATCATCCGCGTTCCGGCCAACTATGACCCTGAAAGCCGCCATTATTCCGGTGTCTGGGACGGGTCGTTTAAATGGGCATGGACAGACAATCCGGCGTGGGTACTGTATGACCTGATGATAAATGACCGGTTCAGTATCGGTACACGGGTGAAAGCGGAGAATCTCGCGCTGGCAAAATGGGATTTGTACCGCATCGCTCAATATTGTGATCAGCTTGTGCCTGATGGTAAGGGCGGTCAGGAGCCGAGATTTACCTGCAATGTGTATATCCAGTCACAAGAGGACGCCTGGACGGTTTTACGTGACATTGCCGGTATCTTTCGGGGCATGACGTTCTGGGCAAACAATAACATGAATGCGCTGGCCGATATGCCGCGAGATATGGATTACATCTACACCCGCGCCAATGTTCGGGACGGTAAGTTTACTTATGCCAGTGCCAGCGAGAAGACCCATTACTCTACCGCGATGGTGAGCTGGTCAGATCCCCAAAACGGCTATCAGGATGCGGTAGAACCTGTTTTTGATCACCAGTTGATACGCCGATTTCAGGTTAAGCAAGCCGATATCACCGCGATTGGCTGCACCCGACAGAGTGAGGCTATCCGGCGCGGAAAATGGGTACTGCATACCAATCAATATGACCGGATGGTGTCGTTTACGGTGGGATTGGATGGAAAGATCCCCTTACCCGGTTACATTGTCGGTGTAGCGGATGAAATGTTTTCCGGTCGTGTGCTGGGTGGGCGTATCAGTGCGGTGGATGGGCGTAACATTACATTAGACAGGGTATCGTCTGCAAAAGTGGGCGAACGGTTAATTCTGAACCTGCCTTCTGGCAAAGCGGAAGGGCG
>NZ_JAQRFO010000064.1:0-18651 GCF_028598775.1 Xenorhabdus aichiensis | reverse complement strand
TGGGGATTCACGGTTAAGACAATGAAGCTGTTTACATGGGTGAAGTTGAACAAGCTGGCGATGCAAAGGATTGATCAGGCCATTCAGGAAGAAAGGCTGCTCGATAGCTGGGATTTCATGGAATTACTCAACACCGAAACACGGATGAACGGCGGCAATTATACCCGCAGTAACACAGAGGATGTACTGATCGCTATCAGAGGCAACGGACTGGAACGGCAATCCGCCAGTGTGAAACAGGTTGTTTATTCGTGCCTGGGTGAGCATTCGCAAAAACCGAGGGAGGTTCACCACAGGCTAGAGCAATTATATGGAGACGTACCACGCATTGAGTTATTCGCCCGTGAGTCAATGGACGGCTGGCATTTATATGGCAATGAATCACCCGTAAACAATATCGAGTTTATTAACGGAGTCAACTTCATCACCCATGACTAACGAATTCGAGAACGGACGACGACAGGTGGCAAGGGAGTGCCTGAAAGAACTCAACAACCTACCCCAATATGACGACAAAGCAGTGACCGCAATTCTCGATAAATACACACCCAAATTCAAACCACTCAACCACATGAGGTTCAGCGCTAAATCAGTGCTGGGATATTATGTGCGGATTATTCGGAAGGAGATTAAGAATGGATAAGTTATTAAACAGAGAGCAAGTTTGTGATGTTCTGTCACTCAGCAGGGCAACCCTATACAGAAAAATTGAAAGTGGACTAATACCAAAACCGCTTAAAGATGGTCGCAGTTCAAAATGGAAAGAGAGTGACTTGCAGCCTTATATCGACTCTCTTGATCGTGGATTTAGCGCCAAAATATCACGAAAGAGTGATACCACTTGCAATGCTTAACAAATGCCTCTCCCATGCTTCCATCATCTCCCGCCTTTCATTTAGATACTCAGCATGGTTATATGCAGCAACGGATCTATTTTGTTCAGCATGCGCTAACTGCTTTTCTATGACTTCGCGCCTGAATCCCATTTCATAAAGGGTTGTTGATGCAGTTGCGCGAAAGTCATGGCATGTTATGTACCTAGAACCAAATCCCATATATTCAATAGCCCTGTTTAATGTACTCTCTCCAATGGGCTTACTGGGGGTATTAATGCCGGGGAAAATCAATCCCTGCTCATTATCACCAAACAGAACTTCGAGCTTTCTAAAGCATTCCAACATCCGATCAGTCAAAGGGACGCTGTGAGCTCGTTTCATTTTCATTCGTTCAGCTTTTATAACCCATATCTGGTTATCGAAGTCAATCTCATCCCAAGTTGCTTGCCTTAACTCAGCTTGGCGAACAAATACAAACGGCAACAATCCCAGTGCTAGTTTTGTTTGAGAATAGACCCTAGCTTTTTCCAGCCTGTCGAAATAGAGCTTAATTTCCTCGTTAGGAAGACAGCGTGAATGCTGTGTCTTGGGGCGAATAATTGCACCTTTCAAGGCTGCGGCCGGATCATATTCAGCCCTGAGTGTTGACACTGCATAACAGAAAATGGCGGAACACCATTGTCTAATTTTTAACGCTGATGAAGCTGATCCTCTCGCCTCCATTGATTTCAAGACTTTCAAGATGTCATGGGCGCTAACTTCTTTGATGGGTTTATCACCAAATGCTGGATAGCAATTTTTATCCAAGAACATTTTTACCTGTTCAAGCGTTCCGCTTTCCCAATTAGGGGCTTTTTTACTTATCCACTCCAAAGCGATAGACCTGAAAGTGTTCTCCCTCTCAATTTCAACCAAATACTTTTCTTGCTTCCTAACCTCTGTTGGGTTGAATCCCTTTTTTACCTGCTCTTTTGCCCAATCGCGCTCTTTTCTGGCATCAGCCAGACCAATATACGGATATTCCCCAATAGTGTATCGACTGTCTTTAGTTGGCGTTAACCAAAAACGATATCTCCAGAACTTAGCGCCAGTAGGTCTAATCTCAAGATATAGCCCATTGCCATCAGGCAAGTTATAGGGCTTATCTTTTGATTTGGCATTTTTGATTTTGGTATCAGTTAATGGCATGACAGGACAACTCCGGACAAGATAGTGTTGTCCTGTAAGTTGTCCTGTTTTTTGTGAGCTGTCAAGAGATAAGCTGAGACATCATGAGACTAACAATCCTTATCTATCCTGCTATTATAACAATTAATGAGACATTGTGAGATGTAATGAATCATTGATGCAGATTACTCAGCAATATCCGCAGCATTATTTTGATCCTGATTGATAAGTTCTCTGACGACACTGGTTGCAAAACTGCCTGATGGCAGTGAGAAATGGAGGGTGACGGTTTGCTCATCCAACCATTCCCAGTTCAGATTGAGTGGTTGCACCAAGATTGCCCTGCGCACACTTTCCACGCGTTCACGTTTGACCAATGACCATAGTGATGCGTAATCTAACAGGCAATGCTGTTCGAAATCCAATGCCTGATACTGAGTACCCAGCGCTTTGTCGCCAGGCAAAGGTGCTGTTATCTGCAATTCACCATCCATGATTCGTTGCTGTAATACAGGCAGTTCAAGTTCATCTGCAACAAACCAGCTACCGCGCCCCGTTAGCTGTAAGGCATCCCCGTTCAATACCTGCCGATGCGTATCCTGAGCGATCCGCAGACTAGCAATGGTATTAAACATGGCACTGCGGCTGGCAGAAAGGTAAAAACTGCGGCGGCTGCGTTCCTTGACCTGGATTTCATTATCCGCCCAGCGCTGTGCCTGAACAAGATTTTGCCCATCCCGCCCGAAACGCTGTTCACCAAAATAATTCGGCACACCTGCCTGTGCAATCTGCTGCAAGCGTTTTTCCACAGATTGCCTGTCAGAAATTTGCCTCAATACAAGAGTGAAATCATTACCCTTCAAGGCGCCAATCCGTAGTTTGCGTTTTTGGCGAGAAGTGGCCAAAACTTCACATCCTTCCAGCTGGAACGCAGTTAAATCCGGATCTTGTTTTCCTGGCAGATGCACGCAAAACCACTGCTCTGTGACTGCGTTACGGTCTTTTAATCCCGCGTAACTGACAGAGCGCGCCGGTATTTTGGCAAAACGCGCAAGGTGATCAGCAACAAACTGGGTGTTACATCCTGTCTTGCGGATATGTACCATTAAATGTTCGCCTTCTCCATCAGGAAAAAATCCTAAATCTTCACGAACAATAAAATCTTCTGGTGAGGCTTTGACTACGCCAGTCGCTTCTGGCTGCCCATAAAGCCAGTGTAATTCACTTAATGTCATGCTTATTCCTTCACCAGCAAAGCCACGGCTTCGCAGGCAATACCTTCTTTACGGCCAACAAATCCCAGTTTTTCAGTCGTTGTTGCCTTAACGTTAATATCATCCATATGGCATTCAAGATCTTCTGCCAGATTGACCCGCATCTGAGGAATATGCGGCAGCATTTTCGGCGCCTGAGCAATAATGGTGATGTCAAGATTACCAATCCGATAGCCTTTTTCACGGATACGGCGATAGGCTTCCTTCAGCAGTTCACGGCTATCTGCACCTTTAAAGGCCGGATCGGTATCTGGAAACAGTTTACCAATATCTCCCAGTGCCGCCGCACCCAATAAAGCATCCGTAGCCGCATGTAGGGCCACATCACCATCAGAATGGGCTATCAGCCCCTGTTCATAAGGAATGCGAACACCGCCGATGACCAGAGGCCCTTCTCCGCCAAATTTATGCACATCAAAACCGTGTCCAATTCTCATACGATATGTTCCTTTGATTTTCGGGAGAGGTAAAACTCCGCCAATGCCAGATCTTCCGGTTGAGTGACTTTTATATTGTCTGCCCGTCCATGTACCAGCACAGGGTGATAGCCACAATATTCCAGTGCCGAAGATTCGTCCGTGATACACGCTTGTTCTGCAAGCGCTTTTGCCAGGCAATCACGTAATAGCTGTAAGGGAAATAACTGCGGGGTCAGAGCATGCCAGAGGCCTCTGCGATCAACGGTATGATCAATGGTGGATGGTTCTTCCTCGGATGGCATCACCATGCGCTTCATGGTGTCCCTGACAGGAGCAGCCAGAAGCCCGCCACAGACAGCCGGAGACGGTGTACTTCTATTGATGAGCTGTAGCAGATTATCGAGATCATCACAATGTAAGCAAGGGCGGGCAGCATCGTGTACCAAAACCCAAACTGAACTGTCTGTCGACAGGCTCGCCAGATAATCCAGCCCTGCCAGTACCGAATCAGCTCGCTCCGCTCCTCCCACCACTGTGGTTATTCGTGGGTCAGAAGCAATCGCAAGCCGCCCGAATTGATTATCCGCAGAGTTCAGCGCAACAATGACTCGCTGTATGCGGGGATGTTCAAGTAATGCTGCCAATGTATGTTCAATAATGGTTTTACCAGCAAGCGGGAGGTATTGTTTTGGGCAATCTGATTTCATCCGGCTACCGATCCCCGCAGCAGGGATCAATGCGACAATATCAGCAAGAGAAGTATCAGCAGGAGAATGAAATATTGGGTTATTCATTTTGATTATTGTTTACTATTTTCTTTCAAAGATTGTTGCGCATTGTGTTTAGAAGTATCAGGCACCAGACGGTAAAAAGATTCTCCCGGCTTAATCATACCCAATTCATTACGAGCACGTTCTTCAATCGCTTCTTGACCTTTTTTCAGATCTTTAATTTCAGCAAATAGCTGGTTGTTGCGCGCTCTAAGGGTAATATCAGCGCTATTCCGCCTGGCAACCTCATCTTTCACCCACACATAATCGTGAATACCATTTTTGCCGAACCACAGCGAGTACTGTAACCAGCCGAGTAAAACCAATAATAGTAGCGTTAGTTTGCCCATCTCCTCCCCCTGAAAAACCCGCTAATCATCCCACAACTGAGGGAATGACGCCACTATCACAAAACATGATCACAAGACGTGATGGAAAAGTACTGGATGAGATGAGTGTAGAAACACATTATTCCACTCGCAATAATGTGTTTCTTAACGGCTCAGTAGGTATGGTGATCAAATAGGCAGAAAGCCGTGGTTGTGCAGCGCAGCAAGCAATTTTTCTATCGATGATTCAACAGGCAGTGAGCCATCTAAATAGATGTCGGGCTGTTCTGGTGCCTCGTAAGCTGAATCAATTCCCGTGAAGTTAAGCAGCTCCCCCGCTCGCGCTTTTTTATACAAGCCTTTCGGATCACGGGCTTCACATATCGCCAACGGCGTATCCACAAAAACTTCAATAAATCGATCTTCCCCCATCAATTCACGTAGTTTTTGCCGTTCAGCTCTATGAGGAGAAATAAACGCCGTTAAGACTACTAGCCCAGCATCAACCATCAATTTTGAGACTTCTCCGATACGCCGGATATTCTCTCGTCGTTCAGTTTCAGAAAACCCCAAATCGCTGCACAAGCCATGACGCAGATTATCCCCATCCAGTAAATAGGTTCTGATTCTCCGCGAAAACAGGGCTTGTTCCAGTGCTCCTGCAAGTGTGGATTTCCCTGAGCCAGATAATCCGGTAAACCAGATGACTAAAGCAGGATGCCCATTCACTGCTTCCCTTTGCTTTCTGTCCAACATATGTGAATGCCAAACGACATTGGAAAACGTGTGTTCCTTGATCTGAGACACTTATTTGCCTCCCAGTAAATCACGCGCACCCCAGTGTGGAAAATGACGGCGAACCAATCGATTGAATTCCAATTCAAACTCGCTGTACTCCTTCGGCTCTTCGTAAACTTCGGTTTGAATTTCACGTACCAGACCCGCACCGACAGTCACATTGGTCAGACGATCAATCAGGATAATACCGCCGGTATCGGCGTTTTGCGGGTAACTATCGATCAACAGTGGCTCATCAAATGAGAATTCCACCAGCCCAATGGCGTTCAGTGGCAATTCAACCGCCACTTTTTGCGTCAGGTTTGTGATATCCACCTGATATTGAACATTATCGACTTTCCCACGGCTTTTTTTGCCCGCAACCTTGATATCCAAGCTTTGCCCCTGGATCAGCGGCTGCTCAGACATCCATACAACATCCACCAATGCATGACGTGCTACGGTCATATGATCTTCAACGGCAATCAGCAGGTCACCACGGCTGATATCAATTTCATCTTTCAGCACGACGGTGATCGCCTCACCAGGTACGGCAAATGGCAGATCTCCGTCAAAAGTTACAATCCGTTCTACGGTGGAAATCACACCTGAGGGCATGACTTTGATTTGCTGGCCTTGACGTAAAATACCCGATGACAGTGTGCCACTGTACCCGCGAAAATCGAGATCAGGGCGATTGACATATTGCACCGGAAAACGCAGGGGCTGATCTATTGCTTTTTTCTTCACATCAACGGTTTCAAGAGTATCCAGTAAAGTTTCCCCTGTATGCCATGCCATTTTTTCGCTGCGACTGACGATATTGTCCCCCTCCAGCGCCGAGATAGGTACGAAATAAATGTGCAGGTCAGTCGGTAATTGGCCGGCGAAATCCCAATAATCCTGTTTGATCTGTTCATAAATATCCTGTCGATAATCCACCAGATCCATTTTATTCACCGCCACGACCAAGTGACGAATGCCCAACAGGGTACTGATAAAACTGTGTCGACGTGTCTGCTCCTGCACACCTTTTCGCGCATCGATCAGTAAAATGGAGAGATCGCTGGTTGAAGCTCCCGTTGCCATATTACGGGTATACTGTTCATGCCCCGGTGTATCCGCGATGATGAATTTGCGTTTTTCCGTGGAGAAATAACGGTATGCCACGTCAATGGTGATACCTTGTTCCCGCTCGGCGGCAAGACCATCCACCAATAGCGCCAGATCCAGTTTCTCACCTTGTGTTCCCAGCCGTTTGCTGTCGTTTTGTAATGTCGCAAGCTGATCTTCATAAATTTGGCGGGTATCGTGCAGCAGGCGGCCAATTAATGTGCTTTTGCCATCATCTACGCTACCGCAGGTCAAAAAACGCAGTAGTCCCTTTTCCTGCTGTATCCGCAGGTAGGCTTCCACCCCACCCTGCTGTTTGATCTGGCTGGCGATGGTTTCATTGTGTGCAAGTGCGGGCATATCTGGCCTCCTCAAAAATAACCCTGACGTTTTTTCAACTCCATCGAGCCGGACTGATCACTGTCGATAAGCCGTCCCTGCCGCTCACTGGTTGTCGATATCAACATTTCTTCTATGATTTCCGGCAGCGTTTCGGCTTCTGATTCCACAGCGCCAGTCAGTGGCCAACAGCCAAGTGTTCTGAAGCGAACTTTTCGCTGGCTGATGACTTCACCTGATTTCAGATCGATACGAGCGTCGTCAACCATAATCAATGCACCATCACGCTGAATGACCGGACGGGGTTTGGCGAAGTAAAGAGGGACGATGTCTATCTGCTCCAGATAGATGTATTGCCAGATATCCAATTCAGTCCAGTTGGATAACGGGAATACGCGGATGCTTTCCCCTTTGTTGATCTGGCCGTTATAGTTACGCCAGAGTTCTGGACGCTGGTTCTTGGGGTCCCAACGATGGGAACGATCACGGAATGAGTAAATGCGCTCTTTGGCCCGGGATTTTTCTTCATCACGCCTTGCCCCACCAAATGCCGCATCAAATCGATATTTATCCAGAGCCTGTTTCAGCCCTTCCGTTTTCATGATGTCGGTGTGTTTTGCACTGCCATGGATAAAAGGGTTAATTCCCAGTGCTTCACCTTGTGGGTTACGATAAACCAGCAATTCAAAGCCGTATTTTTCTGCTGTATGATCACGGAAGTCATACATTTCACGGAATTTCCATCCCGTATCAACGTGCAGTAAGGAAAAAGGCAATTTTCCCGGATAGAACGCCTTGCGTGCGAGATGCAGCATCACCGAGGAATCTTTACCAATAGAATAAAGCATAACGGGATTGGCAAATTCGGCAGCCACTTCGCGAATAATATGGATGCTTTCAGCTTCGAGTTGCTGCAAGTGTGTCAGTTTTTTTTCGTCCATTGACCGCTCCTTATACGAAATCAACAACAGCAGGGCGACTTATTTGAGCAACAGATTGTTTCTGATCAACGGCTTGTGTTTGATCAACAGACTGTTGCCCGAACCATGCTATCTGGTGGTGGAGTTGAGCCACCTCTCCCACCACCAGCAATGCAGGCGATGGCGCTTTCTGTGCCAACCGTTCCAGTTCGGACAAGGTTCCGGTCAGCACCTGCTGTTCTGGACGAGTTCCGCAGCCGATCACGGCTACTGGGGTATTGGCATCTCGTCCATGTGAAATCAATTTCTGGCTGATCAGGGCGGCTTTTATGATACCCATGTAAATTGCCAGTGTTTGATTGCCCCGCGCCAATGCAGGCCAATCCAGTTCATCGCCATTTTCACGGCAGTGCCCTGTAATAAAGGTGACACTTTGGGAGTGCTCTCTGTGTGTCAGTGGAATACCGGCATAAGCAGAAGCGCCCACCGCCGCGGTAATACCGGGTACTACCTGAAAGGGAATCCCCGCTTCAGCGGCAACCTGCAATTCTTCTCCACCACGACCGAAAATGAACGGATCGCCCCCTTTCAGACGAACCACTTTTTTCCCCTGATGCGCCAGTTTAATGATTAATGCATTGGTCTCTTCCTGAGCCACTGAGTGATTTCCTGCTCTTTTACCAACACAGATTTGATCTGCATCGCGGCGTACCAATTCCAGAATCTCTGCACTGACCAGATGGTCATAAAGCACAACGTCAGCCTGCTGAATCACTTGTAAACCTTTTAAGGTCAGCAATCCCGGATCACCCGGCCCTGCCCCTACCAAAGCCAATTCGCCCTGTTTGCCGGCTGACGCGAGTTGTTCATTGACCCGTTGTTCATCGATCAATTGTTCATCGAGTTGTGCTTCTGCCTGCTGTAATTGCCCGTTGGCTACCAATGTGGCAAAACGCCCATTCAAGGCTTTTTCCCAAAAGTGGCGCCGCTGGCGTATGGAGGTCAGGCGCTGTTTCACGCGCTCACGCCAGCGCCCTGCAATCTCTGCCATGATGCCAAGATGAAAGGGCAGTAGGGATTCCAGTTTTTCTCGCAGCAATTTCGTCAGTACCGGGGATTTTCCTGCGGATGAAATCGCTACCATAATCGGGGAACGATCAATAATTGAGGGGAAAATAGCAGAGCAAAGCGGTTGATCATCCACCACATTGACCAAAATAGCGCGAGCATTGGCCTCAGCAAAAATGTGCTGGTTCAAATCGTGGTCATCCGTCGCCGCAATAACCAAAAATACGCCATCAAGATATTCTGTTCGAAACCCACCCTGCCTCCATTCAAATTCCGCTTTTTGATAGCGTTGTTGCAGCTCAAAATGCAATTCAGGGGCGACTATCGTTAACGCCGCACCCGCGCGCAGCAACAGGCTTGCCTTACGAGCAGCCACCTCTCCACCTCCAACCAGCAATACGGGTCGGGATTTTAACTCAACAAATAAGGGTAAATAGTCCACGGTGACATGCCATCCAGTGTTAGAGTCTTCTCATAATCTTTTATTATTATGATTATTAGAGAATGAATATATGAGGCTAAGATCCGGTTATGAAATGACAAAAAGGAATTATTAGTTCCTGAATCGCATAAGCTAATTTTTTAGTATGTTACAGAGTTAACCACGCGAAATATTCAGGGTAAGAACAGACCGCACCTCTTTCTTAAGAGGTGCAACCCAATATAAATCCATGTCATCCGTCATATTGGCTTAACTTTCGTGCAAACCACACTCCCGTTTCAAGCCAAAAAAGCGGGTTTGCTCTTCGCTCATGCCCGGCTGCCACTTTTGAGTTGTATGGGTATCCCCCACAGAGAGGTAGCCCTGTTCCCATAGCGGATGGTATTCAAGACCCTGCTGCGCCAAATATTGATGCACTCGGCGATTATCCCAATCAACAATAGGCAGGATTTTGAAAACATCGCGCTGAACTGCCAGCACAGGTAAATTAGCGCGGCTTTCCGATTGCTGGCGGCGTAACCCTGCAAACCAGCTTTGTACATGCAGTGATTTCAATGCACAGTTCATCGGATCAACTTTATTGATCTGGTTATAGCGCTCAATGCCTTCCACTCCCTGTTCCCACAATTTGCCATAACGCGATTCCTGCCAGGCAGGAGAATGTTCTGCCCGGAAAACCTTCAAGTTCAGTTTCAGTTTGTCAGTCAGCTTATCGATAAATTGGTAAGTTTCGGGGAACAAATAGCCGGTATCCGTGAGGATCACAGGAATATCAGGATATTCCTGTGTCACCAAATGCAGGCAGACGGCGGCCTGAATGCCAAAACTGGAAGAAAGCACGAATTCGCCAGATAGATGTTCCAATGCCCAGCGAACGCGCTGGCGGGCATCCAGCAATTCCAGTTGTTGATTGATATCAGCCAATGCTTCGGTGCGCTGCCCGTGGTTCAATGCCAGCAATTCTGCTAAATGAAGCTGGCTCATAACGCCTCCTGCCAGTCGTAAAAATCAAGGGCTGAGTTCAGGACAGGTTTGATAATGTCGGCACGAACCAGGAAATCTCCAAAGCATTCATTAGTATTACGTTCCGCTGACCAGCGACCAATCAATTCATCCAGTATCACCAGGATCTCTGCTGAAGTGATATTCTCCCTGTACATGCGAGGAATTCGGCTGCCAACCCGGTTTCCACCGAGGTGAAGGTTATAGCGATCCTGAGCTTTACCTACCAGTCCTATTTCTGCCAGCATCGCCCTGCCGCATCCATTCGGGCAGCCTGTTACACGCAGGACGATATGTTCGTCAGGAACACCGTGTTTCTCCATTAATGCATCGACATAATCGATAAATGTCGGCAAGAAACGTTCAGCTTCCGCCATCGCCAGTGGGCAAGTTGGAAATGAAACGCACGCCATGGAATGGTGACGCAGGAATGTCACGCTATTATCTATTAAGCCGTGTGTGCGGGCGATTTCTTCAATGCGTGCTTTTTCGCTTTCGGGTACTCCCGCCACAATCAGGTTTTGATTGGCCGTCAGACGGAAATCACCTTTGTGGATTTTCGCAATTTCCGCGATCCCCGTTTTTATCGGTTTGTTGGGGTAATCCAACAGACGACCATTCTCAATAAACAAAGTCAGGTGCCATTGATCATCAATGCCTTTCAACCAGCCAATTTGATCCCCGCGACCCGTAAATTCATACGGACGAATGGCCTCAAAGTGCACTCCTGCCCGTTTTTCCACTTCCTGTTTGAAGGTTTCGACACCAACTCGTTCAAGGGTATATTTGGTCTTGGCATTTTTTCGTTCAGTCCGGTTGCCCCAATCACGCTGTGTTGTCACCACGGCTTCCGCAATCGACAATGTGTGTTCCAGTGGAATAAAGCCAAACTCACTCGCCAGACGAGGAAAAGTGTTCTTATCACCGTGGGTCATAGCTAATCCGCCACCCACCAGCACGTTAAAGCCGATCAATTGGTCATTTTCGGCAATGGCAATGAAGTTCAGGTCATTGGCATGGAGATCGACATCATTTTGCGGCGGGATAACCACTGATGTTTTGAATTTCCTAGGCAGATAAGTTGACCCAAGAATAGGCTCTTCATCGGTAGTCGCTACTTTTTCTTTATCCAGCCAGATTTCGGCATAAGCGCTCGTGCGTGGCAGTAGGTGTTCCGATATTTTTTTCGCCCATTCATAAGCCTGCTGGTGCAAAGCCGACTGCACCGGATTTGATGTGCAAAGTACGTTACGGTTGACGTCGTTGGCCGTTGCCAATGAATCCAGCCCCATTTTTGCCAGCAACTGATGCGCGGGTTTGAGGTTGTTTTTCAAAATGCCATGAAACTGGAACGTTTGTCGGTTGGTCAACCGGATGCTGCCGTATAGGGTGTCTTCTGTCGCAAACTGATCAATACCCAGCCATTGAGTGGGGGTGATAATGCCTCCCGGCAAGCGACAACGCAGCATCATGGCGTGACGGGGTTCAAGTTTTTGCTCCGTCCGCTCCGCTCTGATGTCACGGTCATCCTGTTGATACATACCGTGGAAACGGATCAGGAGAAAGTTATCCCCCTCAAATCCGCCTGTCAGCCCATTTTTTAAATCTTCGCTGATCGTTCCCCGCAAATAGTCGCTATCTAATTTCATGCGTTCACTGTCAGCGAGTTTACCTTCAACCTTCAAAGGACCTTGTTTTTCATTGCTCATGTTAGTAAACATCCCTCTGATAACGGCGCTCAAGGCGCAGTTCACTCAAGAATTCATCAGCCTGTTCAGCATCCATGCCACCCTGTTGTGAAATGATATCCAGCAATGCCTGCTCCACATCTTTGGCCATACGATTGGCATCACCACAGACGTACAAATGTGCACCATCCTGAACCCAGCGCCAGATTTCTTTTCCCTGCTCACGCAGTTTGTCCTGTACATAGATTTTGTGTTGTTGATCCCGTGACCATGCCAAGTCAATGCGGGTCAGCAAGCCATCTTTGGCATAGCGCTGGAATTCAACCTGATAGAGAAAATCTTCAACGAAATGTGGATTACCAAAGAACAACCAGTTTTTGCCTTCAGACCCCTGATTGTCACGCTGTTGCAGAAATGCCCGAAACGGTGCAACGCCCGTACCTGGCCCAATCATAATGACAGGTGTCTGCGGATCAGCAGGTAAGCGGAAGTTATCGTTATGTTCGATAAAGATGCGGATGTTGTCATCTTCCTGCAATCGATCAGCCAGACAGCCCGATGCGCCACCCGTACGGGCACGCCCTTCTATCTCATAGCGAACCACGCCAACCGTAACGTGTACTTCATTTTCAACTTCAGTCTGTGAGGAGGAGATGGAATAGAGACGCGGCGTCAAGGGGCGCAGTAAGTCGATAAACTGCTGGGCTTCTGGACATAAGGCCGCTTGCCTGACCATATCCACAATAGGCGTTTTTTGTGCGTACTGTTGCAATGCCTGTTTGTCAGCAATTAAAGCGAGAAGTTTTTGTTCTTTCGCCAATACCGCATATTTTTCAACAATTACCCCTGTATTCTGAGTCAGCTCAACATGGCTGATCAGCGCCTGACGCAGTGGCAGTGATTTCCCATGCACATTAACCTGCTCAGATCCTGTCAGCCAAAGCAATTCAATCAATTCATCCACCAATGCAGGATCATTTTCGAACCAGACACCCAGCGCATCTCCGGGCTGATAATGCAAGCCGGAATCCCCCAGATCAATTTCAATATGGCGAACATCTTTGTCTGAACCGCGCCCCGTTATTCTTTGGTTGGTCAGGAGCGAAGCGGTCAGTGGCGCGTCTTTGGTATAAGGGCTGGAAATGATTTCACTGACAGAACCCACTTGATTGACAGTGATGCCAGCTTGTGTCTGGGCTGGCAGGCGCTGTTTTAAAACTTCCGTTATTTGTTGACGCCACTGTGCTGCTTGCTCTTGATATTCCACATCGGCATCAATACGCTCCAGTAATCGTTGTGCACCCAGTTCATTCAGACGATGGTCAAAGTCTTTCCCAGCCTGACAGAAGTTTTCATAAGAGGTATCCCCCAGACCAAATACGGCATAAGCCGTCTCTTTCATTGATGGCGCTTTTTTGGAGTTCAAATATTTATACAGTGCCACCGCTTCTTCGGCAGGTTCACCTTCACCTTGTGTCGAAGCAATAATAATCAATACCCGTTCTTGTGCGATTTGCTTGAATTTATAATCGCCCGCATTAACCAAGTTCACATTTAGCTTTTCTGCCAATAACGAGTCTCTGAGCTGTTCGGCTAAACGACGGGCATTTCCTGTTTGTGAGGCAGAGATCAGTGTGACAGTTTCCGATATAGGGACGGCTGGTGTAACGGCTTCAGTTTGTGGCTTTTGATTTACCATTCCCCAGAAATAGCCCGATAACCACGCCAATTGATGTGGAGAAAAATCACCGATTGCAGATTGCAAACGTGATAATTGTTCAGGAGAAACCGGTAATAATGCAGTTGAAGGTGGTTTTGTGGTCATGATCCCGTGCCCTTTGCTATAGCCAATATCCATGATATAGAAATCTATACATGGATTAATCATAAGGTTATCCCAGAATAAGATGAGATTTTAAAGAAAGGTTTGCAATATCTCATAACTAAAATGCCTAACTTTATTTACAGATTTCATATATCGATAAAGCTGTTAAGCGTTGTGCTTTATTCCTCCAGAAAAATCACGTTATGCTTGTAAAGTTCAGGTAGAATAGCCGGCCTTTTGGAATCAGAGAAAAGCATCATGAGCACTACCATCTTTAAAGATTTTCAATTTGAAGCGGCGCATCGCCTGCCACATGTTCCTGAAGGACATAAATGTGGGCGTCTGCATGGGCACTCATTCATGGTACGTCTGGAAATTACCGGAGAGGTTGATCCTCTTAACGGATGGATCATGGATTTTGCCGATGTAAAAGCCGTATTTAAGCCGATTTGGGAACGGCTCGATCACAACTATCTCAATGAAATTCCTGGGCTGGAAAATCCAACCAGCGAAGTTTTAGCTAAGTGGATCTGGGAAAAGTTAAAACCAACTCTGCCCCAACTCAGTGCCGTCATGGTAAAAGAGACTTGTAGCGCAGGTTGTATCTATCGTGGCGAATAGAACACTCAGCACCAGAGTCTGGTGCTGAGTGAAACATCAGGCGATATTTAAGTATTTGTGTGTCTGCATCGAAAAACGCCAGTTACGAGCAATGCAAGTTTCAATACACAGGCGGGTTGCTTCTTCTTTCTGACTGATGGGCTGTAAGGCAATAACCGGATCTGCCTTTTCATCGAGCATCGTCAGCAGTTCATCCAATGCTTCAATATCGCGCTCCCTTCCAACTGGATGCTTGATTTCATTCGCACGGTTCATGGCTTCAGGTAATACCTGATATCCGCCACGCATTTTCACTTTCGGTGAAACTGTGACCCACGTTTTTTCAGAACACCGGATCGCATGTGTACCACTGGTTTCTATCTGACACTGATAGCCTTCACTTTCCAATGTTTCGGTCAAGGGACATAGATCATACAGGCACGGTTCACCTCCGGTAATGACGATATGGCGCGCCGTATAACCCTGACGGATGAATAAGTTAATAATTTGTCTTGCAGTGGCGGCTCCCCATGTATCACTATCCTGCGATTTCACTAGGATGTTTTCCATAGGCTGTTGTTTATCAGCCTCTTTTTCCCACGTATGTTTGGTATCACACCAACTGCACCCTACCGGACATCCCTGTAAGCGGATGAAAACCGAAGGCACACCGGTAAACACGCCTTCTCCCTGCAAAGTTTGAAAAATTTCATTTATTGGGTAAATCATAAAAAAACTCTGGTTTTACTAAACTGCCGGGTATTATTACAGATATCTATCCCGCGAACATCCATCTTTATGGTATTGTACGGGGTTGCTTTTGCTGGTATTTGACGCCAGACAGAGCATTGTATGCCTGAAATACTCTTTGGCATGAAAGATAGATGGGAATAACGAATGCAACATAATGAAAATCAGCTTAAACAGGGCCTGAGCGTGCGGCATATTCGCTTTATGGCTTTAGGCTCTGCAATAGGCACTGGGCTGTTTTATGGCTCGGCAGCGGCGATTCAGCATGCTGGCCCTGCTGTATTGCTGGCCTATTTAATCGGCGGTGCTGCCGTATTTATGGTGATGAGAGCACTTGGCGAAATGGCCGTTCACCATCCCGTTTCCGGTTCTTTTTCACAATATGCCAGCCATTATCTGGGACCTTTGGCCGGCTTTCTGACCGGTTGGATTTATGTTCTTGAAATGCTGTTTGTTTGTCTGGCTGATATCACCGCATTCGGCATGTATATGAGGCTATGGTTCCCACACGTCGATCAATGGATTTGGGTGCTGGGTATTGTATGTTTTATCGGTTCCCTGAATCTGTGCCATGTAAAAATCTTCGGTGAAATGGAATTCTGGCTTTCTATCGTCAAAGTTACCGCCATCATTGCTATGATCATCGGCGGCATCATAATTATGATCTACGGTTTTGGTCAATCAACTGAACATGCTACCGGTATTTCCAATTTATGGGAGCATGGCGGCTTTATGCCAAATGGTATCAGTGGAGTGATTGCCTCATTTGCGATTGTTATGTTCGCTTTTGGTGGCATAGAAGTGATCGGTATCACTGCCAGTGAAGCGAAAAACCCAGAAAAAACGATTCCTAAAGCAATCAATGCCGTTCCATTCCGTATTTTGATCTTCTATGTCCTGACGCTGTGTATTCTGATGTGCATCTATCCATGGAATCAGATTGATCAGAATGCAAGCCCATTTGTACAGATTTTTTCCAATCTGGGAATTAATTCAGCAGCGAATATTTTAAATGTCGTCGTGATTACTGCCGCTATTTCAGCCATCAACAGCGATATTTTTGGTGCAGGCAGAATGATGTACGGCATGGCTCAGGAAAGACAAGCTCCTGAAGCATTCAAGAAACTGACCCGTAATGGTGTACCGTGGATGACCGTGCTTGTCATGACTATGGTTCTATTACTTGGCGTATGGCTGAATTTCTTGATCCCTAATGATATTTTTATCCTTATCGCGTCTGTTGCAACATTTGCAACCGTCTGGGTGTGGCTGATGATTTTAATTTCTCACGTTGCCATGCGCCGCCAAATGAGTGCAGAAGACATCAAGTCATTAAAATTTCCCGTTCCAATGTGGCCAATTGCGCCTGCAATTACGATCGTTTTCATGGTCGGTGTCATCGTGTTGCTCGGCTATTTTGAGCAAACAAGGGATGCTCTATATGTTGGGATAGGTTGGGTGTTAGTCCTCACACTAGCTTATTCCTTCTGTGTGAAGAAGAAATTATCAACAAATCATCGCTCTACTAACCAATAAGACTTGAAAAAGTGTCGGTACGTTAGAGCTGCCGGCGCTTTTTTTCTTCAGCATTTCCTCCATCGTTTATAAAGAGAAATTGACAATCAATGGATTGTGATCAGAAGCCATTGTAGTTAAGACTGCCGCATTTAACACTTTCAATTCACGATAAAAAACAAAGTCTAATGGTTTGCCAAAAACAATCGTTCTGTGATCATCATTAAAATAAACTTCTTTCAATTGCATACGCTGAGCAAATCGCACCAATACTTTCAACCTCCGACGGCTCCACGCATTAAAATCCCCAGCAAAAATCACGGGTCCATGATGCAAATTGATATGAATACCAATGTTATTCAATTGCCGACTGTAAACGTCAACACCAAGGCTAAAATTGATCGCATGCACGTTTATCACCATCAATTGACGATCATCTGGTAATGGATAAATCGTAATCAGTGAGGATTTTGAGAGTCGCAATATCGGCTCTTTTTCACGTAATGGGTAGCAATAGACGGGAGAAGAAGATGCTAAGGTCATTACGCCAGATGGATGCTGAGGGATGGAAAATGCAGGGACTTGATCTGCAACTAAACCACTGGCTGTAACGAA
This sequence comes from Xenorhabdus aichiensis, assembly GCF_028598775.1. Taxonomy (NCBI): domain Bacteria; kingdom Pseudomonadati; phylum Pseudomonadota; class Gammaproteobacteria; order Enterobacterales; family Morganellaceae; genus Xenorhabdus; species Xenorhabdus aichiensis. The sequence continues at coordinate 1,202 of NZ_JAQRFO010000064.1, read as the reverse complement.
TTTCAGTAAATCAGGCGTTGTTTGCGCTTCCTGCAATAAAATAAGCTGACTGCTCTCAATCAAAGAACCCAAAACTTCTTGCCATGATGGACGCTGTTGTTTGTAAATATTCCAGATGGCAACGCAAAGCTCATGATTGCGGGCTGGTAATGGTTTCCCATGTGGTAATGAGTTGTCTTCAAGTAATCGTTTAGATGTAGGTAAAACTCTCTCTACGGGCTGATCTGCAACATACCGCATTGCATAGTTTTTTTGGTCAGAGTTTTTCTTAGCGTACCTCCTTCTTTCATGGCCTCTTCTCACATAGCTTCTAACCAAGTTAACCCCCATCACATATCGACAATCTATTCACCTAATATGACATGTCAATTATTGATTTCAATCTATTACGTACAAAAATTTAATATATCGGTATAACAATATATTAATAGAACATTTAATAATGCAGAATTAGAATCATGTTGATATTAATATTAAATTAGATATAAGAATATAAATTAATATATTCCATTCTTATGGTATATATAATTATTGGCGATTAAAACTATTTAAAAAAACAATATGATAATATGGCTTATATTGCCAATTAAATATATAAAAATAAATTAATTTATTTTATATAACCTTTTTTTATTTATTTTTTCCTTAATTTAAAATTATGAATGATGCTAATTTAGACTTCAGTTCTGCATCTTCAGATAATACATTCGTACGCATTGCCCATTCTAAGCCACTGAAATGGATAACATAGATCTACAATAAATTTTGATTTCTGGACAGTTAATTTCTTTAGCAATGGCTATAAGGCTCATCTGTACGATTACAACTACGATGATGTAGTCGGTATTATGGGCGAAGCGGTACTGCGATACTGTTGAATTTTTGCGATGATAGACGGCTATCTCTAGGCAGAGTTATTTTTATAAGAAAAGTAAAGACGTTCACACTCAATATTCACTAACAAATTTTTTCGTGTCCTTAAATTTGATCATGTCACCAGAATAAGAAAACAGAAAAACCCCTGAGATAAATCTCAGGGGTTTTCGAAATAAGGTGGCGGTGCGGACGGGACTCGAACCCGCGACCCCCGGCGTGACAGGCCGGTATTCTAACCAACTGAACTACCGCACCACCGAATTTCTTTTATCCATTTGACTGGAACTTCAGCCGGCTTCTGCTTATGAGCCGGACTGGCTAAATAA
>NZ_JAQRFO010000063.1:0-20232 GCF_028598775.1 Xenorhabdus aichiensis | reverse complement strand
ATTGTTATAAATGGGGAATGATTTTTATCTTCAAACCTATTTCTTGCTTTTAATGTAAGTCCACAAAGCGAGTTTGTATCAAAAATATCTTTAGGATTATTTGACGGCCATACGGAAAATTTAATTTTATTATCTTTTGATTTTAAATATTCACCTACTCCTATGAATGTATTGATTGGGCCATTGCCATAATAAGAAAATATTTCCAGATCGTTAATTGATATTTCAATTGCACATTTCTTTAGTTCAATTTCCAATCTGTAATCAGTGGTGGTTATTTCTTGTGCCATAGCATTTCCTTTTATAAAAACAAAAACAAAAACAAAAACAAAAACAAATTTATTAAAATTCAAACAAATAAATCGGTTCACTTTTATCTCCCTCGGAAATAATTAATTCAGTATCGATTAAGGATATATTAATAGGCGTGTTTTTTTTATTTGCTCCTTTTTCTCTTGACTGGCTAATAGAGTTATTATCATTTTCTCTTGAATATCCGGCTTTAAATTGCACTTTGCCAACAAGTTTTACTGCTTCATGAGCAAAGCAAATTGCCAGTCCTGAAGCATCACATATGAGGTCGGTTGAAATTTCCGCTTCTGCTCCACCATAGGCAGAAAATAATCCTTCAACGAAAAAAAATCTAGCACCAGCTATTACTCCACCTTTTATTTCTAACTTTAAGCTGCTCCCAAATTTTCCTATCAATTGAGTTTTTTGTTCTTTCCTGATTAAGTTACCACTTGCATTTAATAGATTTCCGGTTATGACAAGGTCAAAATAACAAATCCCTCCTGCTGCGAGTTTATTTTCGTGATCCTCAAGTTTATTTATTTGATTTTCCATTTCTTCTCTGAACTCTTGCCAATAGCTTCCAGCCTTTGGTGAACCTATAATGGCGAGTATGACATTAATAATATCAAGAGTTATTTTTACTCCTAGTAACGGTGCAAGAGAGAGTCTCCAGTTATATTCAAAATCAGGATGTGAATTAATGATAACAAATTCTTTTTTTCCTTTGATAGAAATGTTTGGTCCATTTAATGACACTTCTTTGATACCAAAAGATCCTCCTGCTTTCTTAAGGAGATGGTTTCCCATATTTTCTACTGATCTTCTTAGTTTTTGTGTTATGGAGTTTTTATGGTTCCATACGTTTTTGTTTTTTTCATAAAGAGTAAATTCATATGGGATTTCTTCATCAAAGAATTGAGTTTTATAACCAACATCTAATTTATATTTTCTCGCATGAATATATTTCCCTATTTCACTCCACTTTTCAACTTTTAACTCTTTCTTTAGTTGTTCAAATTCTTCTCTTGTATAATCTGAACGGCTTGCTTGGTTATAGTCCTTAGCATTGCTTCCAACACCAAGCTCTATCGAAGCAGACAATGAATATTTCGGATAGACATTGATTTGTGAGCTTTGAACCAATCCTGAGCAATCAGTAGTCTGTGAATAATATGTGGTTTTTTCTATACTATCATCCCATGAAGTAAATAAATTTCTAATTTTATCCCAAATATCTATTTCAGGTAGCACCGCATTGTTCTTGATAGTATATGTTTGCTTTTTATTTTTAGGCGTTAACTCAAAATGCGCTTTATTATCTTGTGAATAAATATGAGTACTAGGACAATCAGGTTTTTCACTAATACACTTAACTGGAGTCAATTCCGAGGTAAGTGTATATTCCCTATGCTCTGAAATAATGTTAACTACTTCAAAAATTTTGTGTTCTTTAGGAAAGCTGATATGTGTTCCTTCTTCGCCTTTTATTTCATATTTATGTGTGCAGGATGGCGGTGTGTCACAAGTTGCACAAGCCTTTCCCGCGTTAGTTCCAACAACAGTATCCATTTCTATTATTCCTCAATATCATAAATAAACTTATTGGCTCTATACCAGCCGGGAGTTCCATCATTGACAAGAACCGACAGCAGTGACTCATTGAAATGGTCAATATCAAAATCATCATCTCTGATGATTTTCTTAAGTATTCCCTCCATAGAACGGGTATGAGTAATTTCTTCAGAAAGAAGATAATTATAGAAGAAAGTCAAAAATGTCATTGAGTTGTTAATGCTTATACTTTTGCGTATTTCTGCCAGTTCAGATAATAAAATCGAGTTGAGTTTTTGTAAGTATTTCTCTTTTTGCTTTATTTCTATCAGCTCATACTGTTTTTCGCTAATTTTGAAAATTTTATATCTACCTTTGGCATTATCAGGGTATTTTTTTCTAGCTTCTAAAAAATTATCCTCCCTACACTCATCTTGGTAGTTTGTGGTTATCTTATTAATCGGCCCCAAAAAACAATGCACTTCCCAATCATTCAGAACACCCAGAAAATTCCAGATATTGCGCGGATCATAAAAGCGGAAAAACACCGGTTTTTCCTGTTGGGGAAGCAGGACTTGCAGGTATTTCCGCAAATGCTGGCGCACGGTCTTCAAATCCTCGCCACTGTGCAGGAAAATCCCCCACGGCGTTGAACGGCATTCCAGCCAGATTTTGACTTTTTCATCGACCTGAACCAGGTAAGGGGCGATTTCAACCAGCTCAGGCTGTAATGGCTCACCATAAAGGCAGGTGGAAGGCGGATCGTAGCGTTCCAGCATCGAAAACAGATTTGGTTCGGTCGCTCCATCAATAATGGCGTAGAGAATTTCCTGACTCATTCCTTGTTTTCCTTCATAGGACAGTGGGCGACGAACATTGAACCTTCGCTAGCGGCTGCAAGCAGGATGGCGGGATTGGCAGGGGCAAGTAAATCGCCGGGGCTACCGCCGGAGTTCAGATTGATGGTATTCATTACCCTGTTCACTTTCTCCCTCCTAATATACTGGCATAAAGTCAAATATATTGATAATTAGAATGCTATCATTTAAATGAATGTATTTATTGAATACTAACCGAGGGTAACACAGTTATTAATGGGTTTCCAAGTATGAGTGGCCGAAATTATAATCCGTTCGCAATTGATTATTTTCTGCTAAAAATATCTATTTATTTTGATATTTATTAAAAATAAAAATTAAAATAAAGATAAATATATAATATTTAAAACATTAATTAATTTTTATTAAAGGTATTTTTTAATTGACAATTGGTGTTTTAATGTTAATGATTTTAAATTATATATATTTATATATTTATATATTTATATATTTATATATTTATATATTTATATATTTATATCTTTTAAATTCATTATTAAAAGCATAATTTAACTCCTATTGAAGAGGCTGCCGTGACAGGGGCAATCAGCAGCCTTCTATTATTTCCGGTGATGTAATACCGTGCATGCATTGCCCAGTATTATTTTCCTCCCATTATTAACCTTCTTATTTCTGATGCAATCGTATTAAGTTGTACTTCTGTAACGCTGCGGATATCCGCCTCTACTTTTCCCTCATTGGCTTGGTATTCCCGCAAATAGATCGCTGTTTTTCCCTGCCGGAGTTGTGCCAGAATGTCGAAGGTATTTTTGCCAATCATCTGTTCGTCAAAAGTTATCTCAGCACGGGCGATATCGCGCCCTGCGCTGTCCCATACCACGTTGGCCGACACGCCTTTGATGCGGTTCAGTCTGTCAATAAAAGGTGTCATTTTTGCTACCATGTCCGCGCCAGACTCTTTTGTGTCGGTGATATAGCGCTCAATGGCTAGTGTCAGGCCAAGGATGCCTTCTTTGCCGATTTTCATGGCGCGTCCGATGCCGTGACTTTGCCGCTTGACCCAATTCACATAGGGCTGTTTGCCGATCACCAATCCACTGGTGGGGCCTTCAATCGCTTTGGCACCGCTGTAAATCACCAGATCGGCTCCCAGCTGGTAATAGAGCGTTAAATCTTCCTCGGCGGCGGCATCCACTATCAGGGGAAGCTGGTGCTCCTGTGCAATGCGGGCAGCTTCGGCTACGGTCAGCATGCTTTTCTGTACGGTATGGTGTGATTTGATATAGAGAATGGCGGCGGTTTGTGGCGTGATTTTGGCGGCGAGCTGTGTTGCGCTGCATTCGTTGGCAAAACCCGCTTCAATGACTTTACCGCCACCCAGCGTAATCATGGTGTCAACGGGAGCGCCGAAGTTGACGTTATGCCCTTTGGGAAGAATGATTTCACGGGGCACTGGCTTCTCTGAACGATGCAGATTAAGCAGCAAATCATCATCATCTTTGACAATCACGGCAGCTATCGATTGGGCGATCCCCGCTGAAGCACAGGAGACAATGATTGCGCTGTCTACGCCCAGCAATCTGGCGATGTAATCACCGGTTTTATCGACTAAATCGGCCATCTCAAAGTAATGATTTAGCCCAGTAGCGACCTGCTCAATCACATCAGAGCGGGGCGTTGAAACGCCCAGTGCGGTCATGCGTCCCGCCGCGTTTATCACTGGCCGCAATTGATATTTTTCATAGAGAGATTTCATCGACTGTGCTCCTTTCCACAACCACAATATGCGTACCCGCAATAATGGCCGCTATTGGGATAAATTGTTGCGTGCCAATCCTGACCTGTCCTTCCGCATCGAACAGTTCAATACGTTGGTTTTTCAATTCAAAAATCGTGATATCGCCGTCAAGACCACGCTCCAGCCGACCTTTGCGTGGCAGATGAAGTAAATCCGCAGGGTTGGCGGTTACGCAGTTAAGAATTTGTTCGGGCGGAACGCCCAGCGTGAGGAATTTGGTCATCACGCTGGCGAGGCTATAAACCGGCCCACCGACGCGGTTTTTTTGGTAAATATCGGAACTGATCATATGGGGATAAGCGCCGAACCTTATGGCTTGTTCAGCCACGGTGAAGCTGAAACTCTCCGTACCATGCCCTACATCCAGAACAACGCCGCGTGACAGTGCCCGCTGAATGGCAGGTTTCAGATTACCTTTATCATCGAGGATACGGTTAGGCTTGCCGTTAAAGCAGTGGGTTATGATATCGCCTTGGGTCAGCAGATCGGCAATCTCCGCCAGATTGGGCGGTGGATTGCCAATATGCACCATCAGCGGCAGGCCATTGGTCTTTTGTCTGAGTTTAGAATGGAGAGCTTTAGCTTGGATGAGCGGTTGGAGGCCATTTTCACCCACCACGCTTTTGCTCATGCGGGCTTTCAGACCGATGACAAATCCAGCGTGACGTCTGACAGCATCTTGCAGGCGGGAAGCGTCGATTTTGGTTAAGTCTGCCAGTTCGTTCTGGCTCCGTATGCCTGTGCGGGCGATATTCAGGAAAGCGTAGACATGAGTCTTCACCCTGCGCGCCACGGAATGAAAATGGTCGATATCATCCGCTCCTGCGCTGCCCGCATCGACCACCGTCGTGACACCACTGGCTGCCCCAATCAAATCGGGTTCATCAAAATAGAGAGGCGATTGCGGATAACAGTGAGTGTGGGCATCAATCCAGCCGGCACTGACAAAGTAATGACCATGAAGATCAATATACCTGATGGCCGATAATCCTGTCGCCGCCAAGGGGCCAATGGCGGCAATCCGGCCATCGTTGATCACGATATCAATGATAGCTCCGTTGATCAGTTTCCCCTGTTTAATGATTAAGTCATACATGATACCTGTCCTTTTGCTATGGGCATGATTACGCTGTCACAGGGAAAAAATAGCCGAGTATCATGGCGCCCAGAATTGCCCCGCCTGCGACCGGTTTTTTCCACACATAAAACAGCAGTGCGCCAATCAGTGAACCAACGCCAATCGGAATAGAAGCTGTCATTGCAGCCAGAATAATTAAGGGGCCGAGGAAACGGCCGGAAGCATTGCCTGCGCCCATCATGACATCTGCGCCAAAGGTGGAATTTCCCTGTGCAACGGTGAATTTGCGGGCGAGGATGATCAGCAGACCGACGCCAACGCCGAGTAACATGCCGGTGATCAGCGCCGCCCAGAAGTGGGTCACCAGAAAATCAAACCCACCGGCCAGCAGCAGGGCGGGAACACCCAGACCAATCCCGGTTTGCAGGGCACCGCCGATATCCAGGATCCCGACCAGTGATCCTTCGACGATACGGGCGAACAGGAAACTGGCACCAAATGCCGCCACCGCGCCATAAGCGCCAGTATCAATGCCGGAGCGCAGCATGGCGACGAAGGCCACTTCATTGAATGCCCCGAATCCATACACCACATACATATGCGTACCGGCGAAAATCCCGGCTGACAGCAGGCCGACAAACAGCGGGAATGACCATTCTGCGTACCAGAAATCAGGCTTGTTCAGTTCAGTATTCATGATTATTTACCTCTTATCAGTTGATGGATATGTTGCAGCCAGCCCGGTGCATCCAGCATGAAAGAGGTCAGCAGTTTAAGATCGAATTCACGGAAGAAGCCGCTGAGGGCGAACAGCAAAACAACGGCGACCAACATGGTACGGGTGATTTTATTCCAACCACTGTCATCCACGCCCTTGCCGATCAGAATGCCCAATACCAGCCCCGGAATGGCGTTGCCCATAATCAGTTGCGCGCAGCCGCCGAACAATGTGGCCCAAAAACCGGAACGGCGGCCGGCATCTATTGCGGCCAGCCAGAACAAGACGGGCATCACGGTATTGACCAGCAAATTGGCGGCAGGCACCAGCACGTTGGTGGCGGTGGTCTGCAAGGCAGCGGGAACGGCAGAGGCTGTGGTGTTCAGGAACGCGACCAGCAACGCCCCGATAATCCCGCAGGCGATGGCCATTTTTTTCGGGTTGTGCAGGGTTTCTGCGACGTTGCGATTTTTGATCATCAAGGCGGCTGCGCCCCAATTGGGAATGATGCGGTGATCGACATCTTGTGTGAACGCCCCCGCTGCAACGGACGACGCCCACGCATTAAAGAAGAAACCGAGGCCGAAGGAGAAGTGAGAGGCAGGATCGCCTTCGCAGGCGTTCAGTTCGCCTAACGTGCGAAAAGCGCCCATGCCCTGTACGGTTGGCGCATGGAACATGCGTGCCGCTCCGGCACCGAGGCCGAAACCGCACAGGCCGCCGATCACCAGCGACATGCCGAGTATTTCAATAAAAGACGCGGTAGCACCCATAAGTTTTTCTCCAGATCATTTTCTGTCGGCATGATTGTGATGGTTTGACGTGGATTGTCTGAAATGGATAGCTCGCACATCCAGAAAAGAGACATTGACGAAAACATCCAGCACGACGGAATAGTGTTCACGCTGACGGGGCAGGAAAAAGAACAGGAACTTCTCCGTCGTGACCTTGCTGATGGCGCTGACGATGGCAACGTCTTTCGGTTCGATGCGTAGGATGATGTGAGACGTTCCTTGCAGTACCGTGCGCTGTACGGCATTCAGGGCATCGGCGATGGCTTTCTGTTTGGTATCGCCGGAGCCGCTGACTCGAACCGATGTTTCAATCAACTCTTTCATGGTTGGCCGCCTGTTTTTTGATTAAAGCGCGAACCAGGCGCTCGCCCAACTCCGCTTTATCCATAAAACCAAATCCGAGCACCGTACAACCTTCGTGGATAGCGGTTTCTCCCTCTTCTATGGAGCGCATACCGTGACGTACTGGGTAGCCATATTTGTTTTGTGCGGTAATTGCCCCCGCTCCGCCACTGCCGCAAAAAGAGATGCCGATATCTGCCTGTTCGTGATGCATCACATCACCCAGTTTCATATCTGCCGCGACGCCCGGAATAACAATCGCTTTCCCGCCTGCTGCTTCGACACCCGCCGCGACGTTTTTCCCTTTGCCCAAACGGTCACCGATCACCACAATGATTTGTTTTTTAACAATTTTGGTTGATGTCATGGGTTTTGTCTCCTGTGTGCTGAGTGAGGATTAAGGGTTGGAACGCGCGACTTCAAAATGCACGGATAGCAGATAAGCCTCTTCAACGGCCAGTCCGGGCAGCGTTTCGACGACTTGTGCCGCCAATGCGATAGATTCCGGTGAAACTTCGTCAAACAGCGAGTTATCCACTTCCGGCAAAGGTTCTCCTGTTTTGGCTCTCATCACCATTGCCCTGATATGGGTGGTCAGCATCTGCTGTTGTACTTGCGTGGTATAAGCCCCCGCAGCTTCCAGCCACTGCTGAATAAGTGCCAGTAATCTTTGGCTGACCGCTTCGGGATCAAGGTTGCCTTTCGCCATATTGAAACGCATGGGGGGTTTAAGCATAAAATTTTTCCAGTCAAATCGATCACGACACATCGTCGAGTTTCCCGCCATCGGGCGTAATACGGTGAAATGACCTTATCGATTTTACTTGTAGCTTTGGAGCAGGCTAATTTCCGCTTCGAAGTGGAAATCAACCAAAAATGAGGTGTTGTTGCGCTATCTTGTGGGATTTTTGCATAAAAACGAAGGCGCCATGATTTTCTCAACCTGAGAATGTGGTCACATTATAGCCAGAGATTTCTCGTTGATTTTTGCTGACAGGAAAGACGTGAGATTAGATCGAGCGCCCAAGGCTGTCTTTGGCGATGATCTGAAAATCATGGAAATTCCGGCTGCGTAATAGCCGTTTAGTGGCTTTTTCCCTGACAAACGTGACAAACAGATCATAAATTGCCATCGCTTCTTCATAATCCTGTTTGCTGATGGCGAGCAGGAAAATGACATTCGCCCGCTCCTTCGTTTCTTTGCTCCATTCGATACCTTTGGGCGCCAGAACCGTGACGACGACCGTTTTGAGAGCCAGCAATCCCAATGAATGTGGCAGAGCAATATTCTCCCCCAATAACGTAGAAACAATGGCTTCCCGTTCAATCAACGAGGGACAGAAATCCTCTCTGACATAGCCGCCTGCCCGCAATTTCCTGCACAGGGTTTTAAACAGGATTTCCTGCGTGATATCTTCCTTGATCACCATAAAATAACGCTCGTCGAAGAAACGCTCCAAAATATAGGGACGGGTTTGTTCCATCATTGCCAGCCGTCCTATCTGCTCTAATTGATAAGCCGTGGGGAAGGGAGCGATTTTGACGATGGGTTTATTTTTCTCTGACAGACGCAAAGTGGTAATGACGAAATTTTCTTCCACATAGTCCAAAGCGTTGTATTCATGGAGTGGCAGTACGCGCTGGATCTTGAGCTGCGGAAATTCACGGGCAATTTTGGCCTCAATCATCCGCCGCGTGGCATTGCCTGAATCGGTGACGACCAGAACATGCGTCGAACCCCCGTAATGACGCTCCAGCCCAACGCCGATATGCACTGCCAGATACCCCAGTTCATCTTCACTGATGACGAAGGGAAGTTGATCTTCGATACGGGTCAGCGCGCTTACCGTGACTTCATAGGCGAAAGGATAATGTTGCTTGATATCCGTCAGTAGCGGGTTTTTGGTGCTGATTTGCTGCTGCAATCGGCTGATTAACACCGTTAAATGTGTTGTGAGATCGCTTCTCAGCTTGCTGTCATGGCGTAAATCATAGTTATAGGACGTATTGATATCGTTGAGGATCTCGTCTACCCATTGATGGCTTTTGGGTGTATGCGGGGTGGGATTATCGTGTTGGGGAATTCTCTGTGCGGCAATTTGCCCCGCGAGATAATCGGCTTCTGAGTCAGATATTTCGTTGCCTAACACGCAGATCAAACTTTGTGAGATTTCATATGCCACATTTTGTATTGCGTTGTCCCATTCATGGACGACACCTTGTGTCAGCTCATGGCGGCGGGTAATTCTGAGAATGGAAACGGCACAGTTAAATATCAGATATTGGCGGCCTTCGTTGTTCAGGCGGATACCGAATCGAGTCAGGCTGTTTTGCAGGATTGTTTCGATATAAGTCAGGTCGATATCCGCCAGAATATCTGTCCTGAATTGGCTGAGTGACGGTTCGACTTCGAGCGAAAATCGGCGTAATAGTGTGTCTGTCAGACAGGATCGGATAATACGTTCATTGCCGGTCAGTCGGGTTCCCAGACGGGGAATACTGGTCAGTTGCAGGGGATATTTACTGACAATTTCACGTACCACGCCCATATCATGTTGCAACGTTCCTCGGCTGATAGACCAGGCTTCTGCAATATCATCCAGTTTGACTGGCTGAGTAGCCAGCAGCAATTTCAACAGCAACGCATCCACCCGATCGCTGGCTGTGCGGGGGATCGTCTGGATCATTTGCTTTTGTTTTGGCAGGGAGGCGAATAAGGTGTGATCCTCAATGCTGAGAGAATATCCGTTTCCCCGTTTATAGAGGATCTGAGCGCCGTAATGACGTAGGGCGTTGTTCAGTTCCGTGATATCCGTGCGAATGGTGCGACTGGAAACACCAAAGCGTTTTGCCAGTTCAGCCTGCGGCAATCTTTCTGTGTGGATCACCTCAAAAAGGTGGGCTAGACGCGGATAAGGGAACAAGGCCACGGGGATACCTTTCATTTATTATTATTCGGTGTAACTTCGAGCGATTTCTTCGTTGAATAAACCCATTACCCTATCAGGCGGGTAAGAAATTGATTAGCCTTTTTGAGTGATCTCAGTGGAAAAACAGGCTGACATTTTCATGTCTGTGAACCTGCGACAGAGGAAAGTTGTACGAATATTGCTTATGGCATTAAAACCGCAGCAAGGAAAATGACGGGCACATTTTTGCCTGACGATATGGGAAAAATAATTATTGAGATCGTGCATTCTCTATCGTCAGTCTTGCTGATTACACTATATCAGCTGATGAAATGCGCTGGTGGAGCAAAATTCTGCGGATATTTTACTGTAATAAATAATGAGGATGATTATTTATTTTGCATATTAATTTTACCATAAGTTAATAATAATGTTATTCATTAATAGTATTATTATTTCTATAGTTATTAAATGATACCCACGTAATAATCAAAAATAAGATGTCTCTTACTGGACAGGGGGTTGATTTATCAATAAAATATTTTTTATTATGGCATGGTGTTTTTTTCAATAACGGATTTCAACAAAATCAAAAGGATAATTAATTATGTCTAGATTTATTATCAGTCGGAATAACAAGTCTTTACTTAATGAAACCGTATTCTATCTTACGAAAGGGAATATGCTTACATTAAAGATCGATGGTTTGAATAGTAATACCAAAAGACATCTTAAATTTCATTCGAATAATACGCTTGTGTCCATTTTTCAACGTGATAATTATCTGTTTAGAGAGCAAACCTTGCAAATAACAGCTCTGAATATGGGAGTCAGCGTGGTTAGAGCGGTGGATACTGATATAGATTACTGTTCCTATTTTGCAGAAGGCGTCGCTGAGGACTGTTTTCCACCATTAACCATTCATGTCTTATCCAAAATATCGATTCCAACGGACTTAACTGCCGAGCAGAAAGCGATTTTAATGGTGCTTTTAGCGGAAACGACAACGCCTGAGACACCGGGAATAAAATATGATGAAAAAAAAGCTAAAGATGTTATGCAACATATGCATGATGTTCTATTGAACAGAGTCCGGTCTCCTAAAGCACATGAGCTTGATGTACCCAGGCAGGGGAATAAATTAATTGGATTAATCTCAGGAGCACGGACAATAGAAGGTTTTAGTCAATATCCCAATATTAAATCTGATATACAAGATAGAATTAACGGTATGATCGTAGCTGCAAACGAAGGTAGTAATTCAAATTTTTTAGCTTATCGACGATTAATTAAAAATGCTGTTGATATAGCCAAAAGTAATAAAATCTCCAATACAGAGGTTATTGCATGGAGAACGAAAAGTACTGATTCTCCTGGCTCAAATTTTATCAAGCTATTTTCATTGCAAGGACAAGATTTTTATAAGCTATCTGATAGTTATCTTAAATAAGAGATTATATATGAAATATTTAATTGGTCTATGTGTTATTTTTTTCTCTTTAACTGTTTTTTCTAAGCAAGATGAATTGGACTTCAAGGCTTGGGAAAAGAAGGGCAGTTGGGGGATATATAGTGAAAAACCAAATAGTCATTTTAAGCCGCTAAAAATCAAGAGCTATAAAGAGGGCTATTTGCCTGCATTCAGTTATCTTATTAAGCGGTTTAATTTACAAAATGTGAATAATGAATACTGTTTGATTGGTTACAAATGGAATAAAGCAAAAGATCGTGATGAGCGTGAAAATATTATTGTTTTTTGGAAAACGGCTAATTATTTGATTAATTGGAATTTGCCGGATAGTGAGGACGATGATAGTTATAAAACCATTATATTCAGCAAACCCTTTATTGATATGAGTGAATCCGTTGTTCCTTATAAGGAAGCAGAAGGTGCGCAGGCTTTATGGGCTAAAGAAGGTGTTATTCAAATGATGAATGATTGTGAATTGAATGGGCAGAAAATTACGATAACACCTTCTGGGGTCAGGTAATATCACAACTGCCCGTAGTCTGCGGGCAGTTCGTGTTTAAATTGGTGGTAACAATATATGCCTATTGAATGTGCGGTTTCGTATAATAAATGCAACATCGTTACTCTGGAAGTAGACATATTCGTGTTCCTTGAAAAGATTATGACTGATTTTTTGAGCTAGTTCGGCCTGATTCTGAAAAATGAAATTACAGAATTACAGCCAAGAAGTAGCATGCTATGCATGCAAAATAGCTGTTTCCCCAAATGCGCTATGGATACAGCCATATTAGTTGAAAATTGACTAATACCGCTTAAACTCTCGGAATGGAATTCTTGTGGTTTTTTAAAAATCACCAGTTTTTTGTGAAACTACCGATTCTTAAATAGCTAAATGAGTATGCCACGCTCGGCATAAAATCGGCCAAAAATATCTACTGACATTTTTACATCAATTTGACTTTGAGTGTTAGCACCAGAAGGATTATGAAAAGTGATTTCTTCGGGTGTAGCGTTAGTCACCAGTACAAGATGTCCGCCCTTTTTTTCAGGTAATCGTGTTGGCCATCTGATACTAGGATGAACGGAAGCTATATATAAACTATCTTGGGTAAAAACCTCATGTATCTTTTCGGCCGCCATATCGGTCACTGCTTGAGAGAAAATCCCAAATTGTTCCGATAACATTGAAACTACAGGGGCATAAATCATTCCTTTTATATGCTCATCTTCTATCTGGTATGCTCCGTACTCGGTTGCCATTTTAGTTAATTTCAGCAATGGGTAAATTTTCCCTGAGCGAGCTACAAGCAACATTTTAAGACAAGCCATACCACAGATATGATTTGCCCATTTCGCATATTCCTCTGGGGAATCTGCACCGGATTGTTCCCATAGCGGATCATGACTAAGTGGAAGTTGATGGTGAATAATGTCATTGGCTAAATGGAATGATTCCCACTGAGAAAAATAGGGGACTTTCATAGTCTCTCCATGAACATAAGTAAAATCGCGATAACAGCAACAAAGGAAAATAACATTTGTTCAGAGAGTTTGCCTTCACGATAGACAAGCACTGAAATTAGCATAAGTAAAGGAATTCTGAGAGTTATTGCTAGATATCCGTAGCTGACAGGTAAATAAGTGGCAATAGCATAGTTAAAAAATAATTCTGGTAAAACCCAGATAATTGATATGGAAAGCCAAAATTTCAGTGGAACAAAAGAAAATTTATTTTTCTGATAGAAAAAAATAACAAATATATTCCCTATGCCAGTAAATAATAAATAGGTAAACCAACCACTCATGGGAATCCCTGTTCGGTCCATAATTGCAAACCCGATTACACAGAATATCATAATGAAAAACATAAGCTTACTTCGTCTATGCATGCTTTTAATATGACCAATCATAGTGAAAAGAATTCCGGCGACAAAAAGAAGGTTAATACTGAGGATCGAGGCAAAGGTAAGATTAGAACCAAATATCAGTATATCAACGAGTGCAATAAACCCAAGAGATATAGGGAATACATAAGTGGCAGATGAAAGGCTTTTGTTGATAAGATTTTGTTGTGCTATCAGCATTATGCCTAGAAGCAGCCCTTTCATCAATCCAGCAGATATCCCTGTTAGGTTAAGGAAATCAGATGGAGTTGAGATGCCCGTGGTTATGGCGACAGGAAGTAGAGAAAGGCACGTTAAAAACGTGCCAGCGCCAATAATAAAAGCAGTATTCTCTGGAGATACACGTTCTGCAACTTTTTTAAGGGCAAGGGTTCGCAAAGTCGTTAGTACGATGATCAACAAAAAAACACCATATTGTGCTATGTTCAATTGAGATGCCTTAACATAGACGAAGTATTATTATTTTCCGGTGTTAGAGACAATGCGGCTTCAATGTGAGCATCGATAGAATCAATTATTTTTATTGAATTTTGATACACCCTATCACTGACAACTAAAGGAATTTCTGTACAGCCGAGTATGACGGCTTCTGCGCCTAATTCAGCTAATTCATCAATAGCACGATACATTATTCCACGGGATGTGTCAGTGAGTGCATAGCGACATAGATCCTGATAAATAGAATCATGTATGACTTGCCGAGTCCTGGATCTAGGTATTAATACGTTTATTCCTTTAGCTTCAAGTCGTTTCTTATAAAAATCACGTTCCATAACATATTGAGTACCAATTAACCCAACATTGGAAACCTTCATGCTGAGTAATTTATTTGCGGTGGCATCAATAATATTGATAATTGGAATATTAACCAGTTTTGAAAGCCGATCGCAAGTGTTACTGGTTGTATTAGAGCAAATAAGGATTTTTTTTACTTCGGCTTGTGCAAGTTGATGAACCGCTTTGCTGAGAATGTTAAATTCAGTCTCATTATCATTTCGCTTCTGGGCGGCAAGTATTTTTGAAAAATTAAGGCTGATAATAGCCAGATCGGCAGATTCAAAATCTTTGCCAGTATTCTGCACAGCCATATTCAAACGTTTATAATATTCCATAGTTGATGCCCAACTGACACCGCCAATTAATCCTATTCTTTCCATTTTTTTACCTTTACTCGATAATGTAGTTAAAAATAGATTTTTTTTCAGAAATGTTTTGTGATGAACATGATAGGTGAATAAACAAGCTAGGTATTGATAATTTGTGTCCTTTTAACATCTTAGGGAATATGCTATTTTTTATCATGCCCGGGATTGGATTTGATTCAAGAAAGTATATTTCTTCAGACTCGGTAACAATAAAGTCAAATCGACACATAAATTCATATCCAGTAGATTCAAAAATTTTAATAGATAAATCTTTTAGTGTTCTCGTTATCTCTGAATCTTGTATTAAAAGAATTTCTTCTGCTTTATTAATTCGATGTTTTTCATCATGACCGAAAAAACTATTCTTTGTGATTATTTCGACAACATTGAGTGCTATTGCTTTCCCTTCTATTCGAATGCAACCAACAGAATACTCTTTTCCTTTGATGAAAGCTTGTACCAAGGCAAATCTATCGTATTCAAAAATATTTTTCAAATTATCCAATATTGATTTTTTTTCATTTTCCAGATTAACATATTTATTTGTAAATAAAGAAGCGCCTAATGAATTAGGTTTTATAACTATTTTTTCTTCAGGGAAATTATCGCTAATCAATGAAAATGCTTTTTCTAGATTATCTTCAGTTAAGAGTAATGTTTTCGGTGATCTTAAAGAGGGTAATAAACTATTAATATAGTGTGACATATGGTATTTACTCATAGATAGCGAGGAAGGAAGTACACTACCAAATGTTCCTTTAATTTTAAAATACTTAGCAACTCCTTGGATATGTCCATCCTCACCTAAATTACCATGAAGAAGATTGATGTGAAATTCGTTTTGTTTAGACATCCTTTTGATTGCTGTATATAAATCTATTTTATCTCCTGAATGAGTAAAATCATCGGGAGAAATATAAGGTGTATAGGCGTTGTATAAGACAGAACCATCTTTATCGAAGAAGTATATTGAATTAATATTTCTATCAAAATTAAGCTCTCTGAAACTTTTTATAAGATTATCAAAAGAACTAACTGATGCTGGATGTTCTGGGGAAATTCCACCAAAAATGATCGATAACGGTATAGTTGTTTTTGTGTCGCTAGGAAAATAAATCATATATATTTCCTTTTTTTGATCTTTTAAAAATATAATTCATTCATTGAAATTAATTCAAGCACACTATTAATTTTAATGCAATACCTTTTAGTCCTTTATTTTAAAAAAAGAAAAAAGAAAAAAGAAAAATAATTATTAATTGTTTCTATGAGTATTTATAGTGGTGAATATTTATAAGATAATATTTTATGTTTAATTAATTTCATCATGATTTTATAAAAGATGTTTTTCAGGTCGACATTAGGCTAGCCTAAATAAACACAGATGATTGTGTTTTGGTAAACTTATTAAAACGGCTAATTATCTGATTGATTGGTATCTGCCGGATGGTGAGGACGATCATCGTTATAAAGCTATAATATTCAGTAATCCCTTTATTGATATGAGTAAAACTGTTGTTCATGATAAAGAGACTGAAGGTGCACAGGCTTTATGGGCTAGGTTAAAGAAGGCGTTATTCAAATGATAAATGATTGTGAATTGAACGGGCAGGAAATTACGATAACCCCTTTTGGGGTCAGGTAACAAAAGCGGTACAAAAAACCAGATTTGAAATTTATTAATTACATTACGACAACCCCCTATTTTAAAGGGGGGTCGTAGCTTTATAAATTACCATCTAATTCATCGACTACTGATTCTTCCACCACCGATATAACCCTTCAATATCTGCTGAAGTGAGTAATTTCATCGCCGCTTTTAATTGTTCCAGCGGCCAGTTCCACCACTGCATTTCCAGTAACATCGCAATCTGTTCATCCGAAAAGCGTTTTCTGATCACCTTCGCCGGATTGCCGCCAATAATGGTGTAAGGTTCTACATCCTTGGTGACAAGAGCGCGGGTGCCGATAACCGCGCCATCGCCAATTTTTACGCTGGGCATGATAATCGCTTCGGCACCCATCCAGACGTCATTGCCAATAACGGTATTTCCCATCGGTTGGTAGCCATTTTGAGCATCAGCAAAGGCCAGTTCTTCCGACATATAGAAAAACGGGAAGGATGAAACCCAATCCAAACGATGCCCCTGATTGCCTGCCATCATAAAGGCGACTCCAGTGCCGATGGAGCAGAAGCTGCCGATGATCAACTTATCAACATCAACCAGATCGGGATGCAGGTAACGGGCGCAGTCATCAAAAGAGTGACCATGATAATAACCGGAATAGTAACTGAAACGACCAACCTGAATATTCGGATTAGTGACTTGTTCCGCTAAGGTTTTGCCCTTAAATGGGCTGTCAAAGTAGTTTTCCATATAACCCTTGCTGTTATCTGATTCGAATTTGAAAATTATAATTAGTTTTTCGGCATAAAGTCCTGACTGAATGTCAGTCGTTTGCGTCCCTGTTCTATTTCTGCCAGCCGACTCCACTTCTCCCGTAAGGTCTTTTTGCAACGTGTGACGAGATCCTAAGATGGTAACGATTCATTACACGAAGTTATTAAATTCCTAACACGTATCTGAGACAAGAGGGCTTAAAGCCGCTAATTGATTGAAAAAAGGCATCTTATGAAGTTATGGTGAATTCCGCCCTGTTTAACATCTGTTGTAATGATCGCCTGTGTAGCTCCAATATAGTAATGTCATTTTCTCTCATTTAGTGATGTCATTTTGGCACATGTATTGATTTATGTTAAAAATAATGTTAAATTAGACCGTATATTAAACCAATAACCGCAATGCGGTGGAGTTTTGACTATGGCCACATTATCAAATGAAAGAATCACCACTAGGGTGAATTCAGAAACTAAAGAGTTGCTTGAAATGGCGCTATCATTATCTGGGTATGCGAGTTTGAATAGTTTTATTGCAAATGCTGCTGTAGCAGAGGCGAAACGACTGATTGAACAAAACATGCGCATTAAATTGTGTCAGGAGGATGCAGTGGCATTTGTGCATGCATTAGAAGAACCTACCCAGATAAATGAGCGTTTCCTTCGTGCTGCTCGTAGACATAAGGATTTGTTAGATGAAGATCGAGCGTCTAAATAAAAATAAACACGATAGAAATAATTTTGATTGTGGTGAACTCGCATTAAACAACTATTTGAAAGCAGTATCAGGGCAGCATGATAAAAAGGATTTATCAAGAACATTCGTCCTGACAAGTGATCAAAATGCATCTCAAATAAAGGGGTATTATTCACTAGCGCTGTGCACGGTAGAACTAGACGAACTACCAGAAAAAATATCGAAAAAATACCCTTCCAGTTTGTATTGCGCACTTATTGGCCGATTAGCTATAAATAAATTATTTCAACGCCAAGGACTCGGCGAAATTTTGTTGATAGATGCAATTCGAAAATCAATAGAATCGTCAGAATCCATTCCTACTCCAATGATTATCGTTGACGCTAAGCACGATATCGCTAAAAAATTCTATATAAACATGGGTTTTCAGGAATTTCCAAAAATGAAATTCAGGCTCTTTATGCCTATGAATGCAGCTGTGAACATTATAGAGCAAATCGATGCGACATAATTCAACAGGTGGGCCCGCGGTCCCACCTCATTCTTCAGTAATTTCACCTGCACCAGCAGATCCTTTCAGGGCAACGTGCATTAACTGTAGAATATGTCAAAGCACTTTTCGGACGATTCCATGTCAAACCTGAAATTTTTCTCTGAAGCTTGATCTGACACATTCAGTAAACAAGGAATCACCGTCAGAATAAATTTCATTGAAATGGCTCTTTAATGGATAGGTTCATCGTTAGCAGGTGCAGGCAGCTGTTCAGCGAAGTGATTTTGTAAGTTACTTCCGAGATGAGTGGGTTGTTAACAACAGAACAACCGTAAGTAGTCACATAGATAGATAATGGAGAATGAAATGATGGAAGGCACGTTAATTTTTTGTTCTGACTCGATACTGCGTTTCAGGTCAGATTATGATGATTCAAGCGCACTTCCGTTGCGGTCAATCCAGAAAACAATTGCTGATGCTGACCCTTTCTTTCTCCTTCGTTTTTTTCGTCACACCGTCATGGTCGAAGAGGGGACTACACTGGCAAACATCTTCTTTGCGATAGAACCGTGGAAGGATCTGTTAACAGCCTATCTTGACAGGGATGTTGGAGCCTACATTAATGAAGTGAGAAAACCATCTAACCCTACCACATGGGATCTTGAGTGGATCGGGATTGACCGTCGAAGCTCTATCTATCGCGCTTATCAGCGTCAGGATAGAGAAGAAGGTGAAGATTTTACGGTCTATTTAAATCGTGAGCGAATTCCTACTAATGAATTCGAGATAGAAAGTAGCTGCGATGCTTCGGGTTTCATCAAAGGTGATAAAGAACGCTGGAGTCTTAGCGAAAATGTTCACGAAATTAAAAACCTACCTGTAATCCTCCACGACAAGCAAACGCTGGAATCCTCACAAAAGGATGGACTGCTGAAGGAAAACATTTCGGGGGTGAATAGTGCTGGTCGTAGTTGTTTCATCTATGGGAAAACCTCTTTCGCCTTCTATGAGGTGATGGAAGCCATCTTCATTAGTGGCCTATTCTTTTATACCCCACGGGATGCCGTCTGTAGTTTTGAAGGGCTAAAAAATAGTCTCGGCGAACTGAAAGAAGAGCTGGCTAAGGAGCCTGAATCGAATCCTACCGACAACGAAGAAGAAAAGGCGTTAAAGATAGAGGTAGCGGAAGGTGCCTTTGATTCCGTCATTACCCATATGGAGTCTGAAGCTAAGTACTGGAAACTTATCAAGGAGCAGTGTAAGAAGGACGGCTCTTTGCCTGTCAGGATTGGTGTCATTATGCCAGCGAAATCACCTGAGTTGCATTTGTGTGGTGAAATCTTAAAAACAGACAAATAATTATATGACCGATTATTCCATACCGTTTGCATGCTGATGCCAATCCAAGATTGGCGGCTTACGGTGGGTGGTTTTATGATTGAGTTGATGGCCGGTACGGGAGTCATTGGTCAGGGATAAGGTCAAAACCACCAACCAGATGCATGCATTTTTACTGGAATTTGGTATCAGCATGGCAGTGATAAAACGGCTTGCAACGGTATTGGCTGAGAATGAACTTCCTCCCTATTTGACTCAGTTACTTATGCGCTTAGCGTTCCGAACAGCCCCCTTTACTTGGGGGCTGGGATATTTAAAATCGTTTACACAAGAAAAGAGGCTCTGAAAGCGCGTTGAAAATGTAAAGATCTTTATCAACCGACGTAATATTTAGGTAAAAGGATGACGACACTTTTCCCAATATGGGGAATTTCGTATCAACTGTGGGTGGGATATTGTCATT
>NZ_JAQRFO010000062.1:0-22435 GCF_028598775.1 Xenorhabdus aichiensis | reverse complement strand
CCACCAAAATTGCCGTTTGTCACAACCTTCGTATTCCCCGCCATCGGGTATTTGAGGGGGTTGCACAACGAGGAAAAACGAGTACAGGTTGGTTTTATGGCTTTAAACTTCATCTGGTTATCAATGATTGCGGTGAACTTTTGGCCGTGAAGTTAACCACAGGAAATAAGGATGATCGTCACCCTGTCAAATCGATGGCAAAAGGGTTAACGGGATGCTTATAGGGTGATAAAGGGTATTTATCACAGGCTTTATGTGATGAGTTGGAAGCTGAAGGGGTCACGTTAATCACTAATGTCCGTAGTAACATGAAGGCAAAAGCGTTATCTCTCTGGGATAGATTGATGTTAAGAAGGCGATTCTTGATAGAAACGGTCATCGACCAGCTCAAAAATATTTCTCAGATAGAGCATTCAAGGCATCGCAGTCAGCTCGGTTTTCTGCTGGAAATCGCTGCGGGTCTAATTGCTTATACATTCCAGCCTAAAAAACCGAGCTTGAATTTACGGGATACTGATATCGCTATTCTTAAACGAAGCTGAGGTTAATTAGATAAAAACACTAACACTCACATAGCAAAAACAATAACTGTACCGTTAAGTTAAAAGAGTTCAGTCAATCCCCCAGAAGACACAGAATTTGTATCACTTATCACGAGCGGTATTTTTATCCAGCCGCATTTAAGTATGTAATTAATTATTTACACTCGATGTAATCTGAATTTGACAGCTATAAATCAATCCTTTAACCTGCCAATCTTATAACTATTTTTCAACATATTCAGAAGCGAGGATCGCGTGAAAAATCGCACTATTGGTAGTATTTTTATCGTCGCTGGAACGACAATTGGTGCGGGGATGCTGGCAATGCCACTGGCTTCGGCAGGTGTGGGTTTTGGAACAACACTGGTCATGTTAGTCGCCCTGTGGGCATTGATGAGTTATACAGCTCTCCTGCTGGTAGAAGTCTATCAATACAATGAACCCGATACTGGGCTGGGAACCATTGCAAAACACTATCTTGGTTTGAAAGGCCAATTATTGACCGGATTCAGTATGCTGTTTCTGATGTATGCCTTAACATCGGCTTATATCAGTGGCGCAGGTGAATTACTGACCAGTAGCATTAATGCATGGGCAGGTTCTTCACTCTCATTGTCAACGGGCGTGATTTTATTCACCATAGTTGCCGGAGGCGTTGTCTGCATTGGAACCAGTTCCGTCGATTTCATTAACCGGATCTTATTCAGCGCCAAACTGATCTTTCTGATACTGATGCTTGGCCTGATGATGCCCCACATTCGCCATGTCAATTTGTTATCCCTGCCCGTTGAGCAAGGCCTTGTGTTATCTGCGATCCCTGTCATTTTCACCTCATTTGGCTTCCATGGCAGCGTACCCAGCATCGTACGATATATGAAAGGAGATATCCGTAAATTACGCTGGATATTTATCATCGGTAGTGCTATTCCATTAGCGGCTTATATTTTCTGGCAATTGGGTACTTTGGGCAGCATTGCTCCCACCTCATTTATGGGAATATTAGCCGAAAAATCCGGTCTGGATGGTTTATTGCGCGCCATTCGTCATGTTGTCGCCTCCCCCCAGACAGAATTATCTGTCCGGATGTTTGCCAATCTGGCACTCGTGACATCCTTTTTAGGCGTTGCCTTAGGCTTATTTGATTTTCTGGCTGATTTGTTCAAACGTCAGGATAATATAGCGGGAAGGTTTCAGACAGGGTTGCTGACGTTTGTTCCCCCATTGGTTTTTGCGTTGTTTTATCCCAAAGGTTTTATAATGGCTTTAGGCTATGCGGCTGCTGCACTGTCAATTTTAGCGCTGTTACTGCCGAGTATTCTGGTATTTAAAGCTCGTCAGCAGCATAAGCCCCAATATCGGGTCTTTGGCGGAACCCCCGCATTAGTTGTGGTTTTCTTGTGTGGTATCATTCTGATTGCCATTCAGATTGGCATTGTCGCTGGAATACTGCCTGAGGTAGGGTAATTCATAAAACTATCCGCATCGATGAACGATGCGGATGATCTCGATTATACTTTCCATCTTTCACGTTGCTGCTTTGTTGGCTGCAAATTGAAATCTATTAAGTATAGGTTTATTAGAAGCTGAAACCGGCACCAATATAAAAACCTTCTGAGACTTTATTGTTACGGTTACCATTTTTTCCTTTCAAATCAATAACACGATAACCAGCATCCACAGTCAGCGGCCTAATTAAAGTATAACGGACGCCCCCTGTTGCCTCTGTATAAGAATCAACGCCTGATGTCAGCCCTGATGGTGCTCCATAAGCCTCACCATACAGTGACAAGGAAGGCAACACCGCCCAACTAAGGCCAGCACCCGCAGCCAACGCGACGCCATCTTTCCCTGCTTTTGGCGACAGATAAAGCACTTTACCACCAACGCTTGCCGTTATTGGGCCTACAGGCAGAGCGAAAGCGGTGCCCAAACTACCAATTTGACCGTTATGATCACTGCGAGTCCAGTTTCCATTCAAAGATAATCCCGCACTTTTATCACCTAGCCCCACAGATGTACTTGTGTAATGCTTTCCAGCCTGTACATTCATGGAAATTGCATTTGCCGCGCCAGACACAAAAAGCAAACTGGCCACGCTGACAGCAATGAAACTTTTCATACTCTTCTCTTCCCAAGGGGTGAATACCAATACTATCTGAGATATTTTACTGAAGTCCAAGTAACACCATAGATAGTGCACGTAAGTAAATATCTAAATTTATCAAAATATGTATACCCCTGCATCTTTATACATAACCCGATTTATAAATTAATTAGATATAACCCATTTTTTCCAGTACCCATTGCTTGACCTGCTGGCGTGAAGTTTTTATCCCGCCATTTTTCAATTGTACAGGCAGAAGATAACAAACCACAGGGCGTTGAAATGCTGCGAGCTTATCAGCAAGCCAGTTATCAAGTGTTTCCGTAAGTGTAGGATATTGGGTTTCAATCACCACAACGGGCCGATGTCCAAATTCACTATCAGGAATGGGTACAACAAAATTCTGCAGGATCTGGGGATGTTGGTTAATAATCCGCTCTATATCTTCAGGCTGAATCCCCTCTCCCCCACTGAAAAATTGATTGTCGAGGCGCCCTAAAATACGTAATTCGCCCTGTTCGAATATTCCTCTGTCACGGGTCAAAAACCAGCCATCGGTATCTGCCAGTGGCTTCAATTTTCCGTCAAGCCAATAACCCATAGCGATGCTGTCAGCGCGGATCTGAATCTCTTCATCCACCAAGCGAATATCCTTACCCGGTAGTGGATTTCCCACGCCTGATAAACCATCTGCCCGTTTTGCACAGACCGTTGACGCCATTTCTGTCAGTCCATAGCCACACCAGCAATGAATACCAAGTTGTTCAGCCTGTTGAGTCAATGCAGTCGGTATCATTGCCCCACCCAAGAGCACTGCTTTTAAAGTGAACTCATGTTCAAGCGATTGTTCAAGCAAACGCCAGAGTTGAGTTGGTACAAGTGACGCATGGGTACAGCCAGATAATGCACGATCCAATGGATACAGATCTCGCAACACCAATTCTGCACCTATCAGCAACCAGCGCCAAAGAATGCCCTGACCGGAAACATGAAACAACGGGAGCGAAAGCAGCCAACTGTCATTTGGCTGAAAATCCATGCAGGAGAGGAGCCCCTGCGCACTGGCAAGGTGAGCCCCAATAGAGTGGACCGCCGCCTTGGGTAATCCAGAAGTGCCTGAAGTCAGGATCATACTGGCAGGGCGATGGCTATCCCACGGCACCCATTGCTCTGGTATTACGGATAATTCAGGTTGCCAATCAAGTTTAATCGCCTGAATGGCAGATGAAGGGGAATCGGTAAAATCGATGACAAATGTCATGTTCAGCCGAGGAAGCAATTCCGCCAACAAAGGCTCAGGGAGTTGCGGATTCAGTGGCAAGACTCTTGCGCCACATTGCAATGCACTGAGATAACACAGCAGGAGATCCGCACTGTTTTTTCCTCTCAGGATCACACCCCTACTTTCCCACAGCCCCTGTTGGTGAAAATAGGCAGCGATGACGTTGATTTTTTCCGCTAATTGTCGCCAGGATAACGTCTCTTCATGCAGCTTGACGGCCTGCTTCTCTGGGTGGAGCATCGCCCAATGATGCCACGGCCATTGCGCCCATTCCGCTAATGGCATTCATTGCTCCATACAGTGTCCAGATCATCTAGCGCCACACAGGGAATAGTACTTTCTGGCCAGCAGCGGATGAGTTGTGACTGAATCAGATCCAGCGTATCCAGCCCGGGAAGAGTATCGGGTGTCAGCCAATGTGCGAGACGGGCGAGCTGTGTCAGGCCAAAACTGGTTTCGATGCTGGAACTGATTACCGCTTCCAGCCCTGCCTGATGAGCATCAGCAACTAACTGACGACAGCGGGCAATACTGCCAACCAACATCGGTTTGATGACAATGGCCGCAACGCCTTCCTGTGCTTCTACCGTGAAACCCGCTTCACGCACGCTTTCATCCCATGCGATGGCAATTCCTGTATCACGGGCAAATGCCAAGGATTCTTCACGGGTTTTGCAAGGTTCTTCAAGAAAAGCAATTCGTTGCCGGTAATCGGGATTGACATATTTTGCGAAATCATCGGCTTTTATGCGTGTCCAACTGCGATTCGCATCTAGCCGCAACTGGAGATCGGGTACGGCTTTCAGCAGGACATCCACCACCATGCCATCCCGCACCGCTTCATACAGCCCGACTTTCACTTTAGCAATCTTTTGCCCAGTCATATTTCCCAGACGCAAAATCACGTCATCAGGATCGCCCGTACATAGTGGTGCTTTGCGATAATCAGCATCTTCGGGTAATTCACCCTGTAGTTCAGCGAGGGCACAACTGATACCAAACGCCACGGAAGGCAGTTCACTCTCTTCGGATCCTACCGTTAATCCCTGTTCGTTTTGACACCACTGTTGCAGCCATGTCACGGCAGCATTTTTGGCCTGTTCCAGAGTTTCATGACTGAATTCGGGTAGCGGGGAGATTTCCCCCCAACCACACCGTTTATTTTCCTGCAAATACACCAGAAAGCCATCACGGGTTTTAAGACGTTGATCACGCAAAATAACACCTGCCTCCATAGGCAGGCTGAATGAATATAAGGTCGCTTTCCGCATTATGGATTACGCTTGAATTTACTGAAATCAGGGAGACGTTTTTCGTTGAACGCATTGCGTCCTTCCTGCCCTTCTTCGGTCATATAGAACAACATGGTGGCGTTCCCCGCCAGCTCCTGCAAACCCGACTGCCCATCGCAATCCGCATTCAGTGCAGCTTTCAGGCAACGCAGCGCCATTGGGCTGTTCTCCAGCATTTCACGACACCAGCGCACGGTTTCTTTTTCCAAATCCGCATAAGGCACAACCGTGTTGACCAGCCCCATATCCAGCGCTTGTTGGGCATCATATTGACGACAGAGGAACCAGATTTCACGGGCTTTTTTCTGCCCAACGATACGCGCCATGTAAGATGCGCCCCACCCGCCGTCAAATGACCCGACTTTAGGGCCTGTCTGACCAAAGATCGCGTTATCTGCTGCAATGGTCAGATCACACATCAAATGCAACACATGTCCACCACCAATGGAATAGCCCGCAACCATAGCAACAACCGGTTTCGGGCAGGTTCGAATTTGACGCTGAAAATCCAGCACATTCAAATGATGCATGCCGTTGTCATCCTGATAACCGCCATAATCGCCACGGATCTTTTGATCGCCCCCCGCACAAAACGCCTTTTCCCCCATTCCCGTCAGGATAATCGTACCAACTTCGTCATCATAACGAGCATCTGCCAGCGCCTGAATCATCTCTTTTACTGTCAGGGGACGGAACGCATTACGCACCTGTGGGCGATTGATAGTAATCTTGGCAATACCATCTACAGATTTATGGTAGAGAATATCTTCAAACCCTTGGGAGCAATCTTGCCATTCAATGGGTGCGTACAATTTTTCTTCATTAGGATAAAGCATTGCTGAATCTCCTTAACCAAAAAGTGATAAAAAATGGTTCACTTCGGCGGCAAATGCCGCAGGGTTGCCATTATGAGCGTTATGCCCAACCTGTGGGATGGTTTTTAACGGCAATGTATATTGCTTCGCGATGTTCTGAAATTTCTCATCATTTTCCCCACATAAGTAGGCAAAATGTGTGGTTATTTGTTGCAGAGCAGGAACCAGCCACGGCTGATACCCAAGTGAAGTATTTTCCAACATATCGGCAATCCGGCTTCCCCTGTTTTGGCTGCGGCAATGGATAAGTTGCTCACGCTGCTCCGATGATAAATCGGCAAAAACAGGCTGTTGATACCAATCGGCAAGGACAGTCTCCATCGATTCCTCACGAAAACGCTGCACCCAATACTGATCATGCTGTAATCTCGCATCACGCTCCTGTTGGGAAAACAGCCCGGGATTTCCGCCTTCCACCAACACGCCCCGTAACCCTTCATGTTGGCCGTAAGTCGCATGGTACATAGCAATGCGGCCACCCAGTGAGTAGCCAATCAGCCAATAGTCATGGATCTGATGCTTGAATAAGGTTTCATTCAGAAGAGTGCTCATCTCAGCGAAACCCCCTGCCACAGCGATATCGGCCGAATGACCGTGGCCAGGCAGGTCAATGACTAGCGAGGCATACTGATTGCAAGCATTCACCAGGGGTAGCCATTCATCACCGCATCCCAACAGGCCATGCAGCCAAACCAGCCATGTTCCCGACTTATCCGAATGAAATACCTGACTGGCGAGTTTCACAATGCAGCCACCTGTTTCCGTAACTCTTGCAGGCATCTCGCGCCTTCGCTGTCTGTGACTTTTAATTCAATCAGTGTCGCTGTTTTTTGCCCCCACGCCTGTTTAACACGTTGCTTTAATTCAGGCCAACTTTGTGGCGTCACATAATTCAGACCAAACATGGCAGCAGCGTGATCAAAATTGACATGTTGTGGCATACAGTAAAAACGCTGGCGCGCTTCTTCTGGCGTAGGCAGTAATGAAAAAATCTGGCCGCCATTGTTATTGACGACAATCAAGATCATCGGTGCGGAAAGATCACGCAGCAAAGCTAAACTGTTTAAGTCATAGAGTGCTGAAAGATCCCCGATAATTGCCAGCGTCGGTTTGTTCGTTGCCCTTTGTACTCCTGAGGCTGTTGCAATCAGCCCATCAATACCACTTGCACCACGATTGCTGTAAACCGGATAACCTGCGGGGAGTTGCCCCAACGCATCAATCAGACGGACAATCAAGCTATTACCGACAAACAACTGTCCCTGTTCTGGCAGTAATTGATGCAGTTGATACGCCACTGCCGCCTCACCAAATTTTCCATCCAATCTGGCGTTGACACATTCAAGTGCTTGCTCTGACCATGAGGTCAATTCATCTGCCCAACAAGAAGAAGTAGGCTCTTGCGTGGAGTCAGCAGGATGTTCCCGTAGCCAATCAGCCACATAACAAGTAAATTTCCGTCCTTGGTGGTTCGCTGGGTCAAGCCTGCCAACAATCGGATCAACAATCCAGAATTCTTCTGGCTGACATTGAGCCTGCCATTGCAACAATCTTTTTCCAGTCAGGCTAGAGCCAAATTGAATCACTAATTGCGCCTGTGCCAGAATTTCCTGAGCACGGGGATGATTCAGCCATAAGTCAGCACAAGGCAACGGTTGCCCAGTTTGGGACAGCACATCGCTGATCAGTGGCCAGCCCATTTTTCTTGACCACTGTGCAACGAGCAGACCTTCTTCTGCATTCATCCGGCCAGCCAGCACAACGCCCCGCTTGTTCTGCCACAATCCCCAATCCTGCACTTTAGATGTAACATGAGTTTCTGGCTGCCTGAGCCACGGTTGATTTCCCTGCCACCACTCTCCCAATGTTTGTTGCCAATCTTGATACGCGATCACATCATTGCCATACAAAGGTTCAGCAAACGGGCAATTAATATGCAATCCCCCTTGTTTCAAGTTCGACATGCCATTATCGACGACAGAGACCAGCCAACTGGCAGAGATCTCTGTGGTCGGGCGCGGCAGTGAAAGCGTCTGAGTAGGGTGGGAGGCAAAAATACCGATCTGGCGAATAGCCTGATTCGCACCACAATCAATTAATTCCGGTGGCCTGTCGGCGGTGAGAAATACCAGCCGCTCGCCTGTCAGACCGGCTTCAATCAAGGAGGGATAGAGGTTGGCAACCGCGGTTCCTGACGTCACGATAACGGCAACCGGTTCTTTACTCGCCTTCGCCAGACCCAGCGCCAAATGCCCTAATCCCCGCTCATCAAAATGAGTATGGCAGATCAGTTTAGCGTTCCCTGCGGCTGATAATGTCAATGGCGTGGAGCGGGAACCGGGGGCAATACAAACATGACGCAATCCATGACGGGTCAGTGCTTCCAATAAAAGTTCCGCCCAACGGCGGTTAAGTACGCTGTTTGACATATCGATGCTCAAGAACTTCCTTTCAAATCAAAAAATAAGGTTCAAAAAAATAGGGCACATTATATAAGGCTTTCTTTATCGTAATACCCGTAGAAACGATTTCTTTATCTTAGTTCAATAAATTGTCATTTAATTAGTAATATTTCCCCTACAAACTGGGAGCATAAGGTCAATTGCCAATAAAATCGGGCGTTTTCTGCCAGAAAAAAGAGAAGGGATGAATAAGAAAGGGTCAAGCCAGCCATAAAAGGAGATTATGGCTGGCAACATGGACTTAATTATAAATGATGGATACCTTTGCGGTGGCGTTGGCTTTACCTGCGGTGATCACACTTTCTGTCTGGATATAGTGAGCTTTGAAAGGAACCGAGTAAATTCCCGTCTGGCTGGTGCCAACCTTTAAAACGGAATTTATCATGACGGGTTGATCCTGATACAGAATCTGAAGACCAATTCCTCCGGCCGTAAAATGGCTCCCTCTCTGATCAAGCGCTAATATACGGTTGTCATTTGACACTGTATTTCCCTCAAATTTTAACGTAATAGGAATATTGTCGTCACAATCCAGATCAATACTGAAATCTTGTTCCCCCGCAGTACGCGGATTACCTGACAATTCCCACATCCCGATTGATCCCATGGGGACAATAATATTCTTTTTAGCCAAGATACAGCTTTCAGTTGTGACCAATGCATCATGAATATGATAAGTATGCACAATAGTAGAACCCACATAAGCTTGAATCACCCCATTTTTAATCGGGCCAGTGCCTGTTTTGGGGTTTGTCTTAATCAGTTCTATATTAGAACCATACATCCGTATGCCTATCCCAGGCACGCCTGAATCATAAGTATCATCATTTCTGCTACTGGTTGGCGTATAACCGATAAATCACAGCTCCAGGCATATCGCTTCTGGAAATAGTCACCTTCGGTTGAAACACGGCAGATAAGTCATGTTGTTTCCTTCCTTCTTTAATCCGGCAGCTTCCCTCACTGCCATAAACATCGGCAGCCAAACTCACCAGCAGGATAAATATTGCCAGTAAAAATCGATAATTTTGACGGAAAATCAGCATAAGCCTGATCCTGATACGGTGTTATTCACAATTCACCTTCATTGTATAAATGCCAGATAGAGGATGGCCTGATAATGTTTGCTTTTCCGGCAAGGTATAATTGGCTAGACACGTTTTGGCATTCTGAGAGCCCCATTTAACCTGTAACTTTCCACGGGTTGGCATTCCCGTGAAATAGGCTTGCCCTTCACTGCTGACAATTGTGCTGTTGGACTTGTCAATATCATGCTGTTTCTCCAGCGTCGCAATAGCACCAAAAGGCACTGGCTGGCCTTGGTATGAGAGAAACATCAATACCCTACTGCCGACCCGTGTCTGAAAATTGGCCAGAGTAAGCGCGCCTTTTGTCGGAACAACAAATTGCGTATTGATATCAATATCAACATCATCAGCAAAGGAATGAGGATCAAGTGCAACCCGGTTTTTTCGGTAACTGCTGGCATAAGGCACAACGGCATAGCCGTTCCAGTCGGTGGTAACGCCCGTATTATTGGCTACCTTGACGCCTTTTGCGCCTTCGGCTCGAACCAATACCGCAGTTTCACCCAGTTCCTGGGAGAAAGTCAGGCCGTAAGGGTGTGCAACAATTCCCCCACTAACGCCGTAATTCAATTGCCTGCCATGGTGCTGGTAGTTATAACCAGCATTAAGCCGGCCATAGGCTCCCTTATATCCGGTATGAATATTTCCACTGACGCCATCCCCTTGGTTGGTATAGCTCTGTTGCAGGCTGTAATGCAGGTTATTATCCTCCAGTACCGTACCGTTCAGGCTGACCTGTTGCGAAGTGGGGCTGTTTTTACCTGAAGTCAAGCTGTAACTGGCCCAACTATTTTTCAGCCAGCGGTCGAGAGGCACATGAACGCTGAATGAGAATAATTGATCATGATTGCCAGAGTCGGGAGTACGGCTATAGGTATAATTCAAGCCGTAATTGATACCCCGGTGACTCATGTTATAACCCGCACCGAGACCACGTTCATGACCACTCTGCCCCCAGTAATCCTGCTGGAATGCCGTGACATACAACCCGCCGAAATCCCCCAGTATTTGATTAACTTGCACTTGTAGTTTGCTTTTCTTATTGATACGGCCAAACAACCGATTGTTGCCATTGAGGTTATCAGCATGATTGGCATCATCGAAATCGTAAAAACCTTTAGTCGAGTAACGATACCCTGCCACAGTTAAATGAGTTCCTGTCAGTGAAAGCGCTTTCAGATATTGCAGTCGGTAAGCCTGCCCTTGGGATTTTTTGTCTGATAGCAATTGAGTATTAGCATGGGTGGCATCAAAAGAAAGCGAGCCGAAATTGCCCAAATCGATTCCTGAACCTAACACCATAGATTGATAATCACGGGATAACATGACACCACCATATGCGGTGAGATTATTGTGAAGCCCATAGATCAAAGTACCTTGAAAGAAATAAGGTTTGCGGCTGTGGCTATAGGGTGAGCGGTAATGTCCCATTGTCAGCGAATATTTCAGGCTGTCTTTCCTCAGCATAATGGGCGCAGCAGAAAACGGTTGTATAAAACGACGTTCCCGGCCATCCGCTTCTTTAATAATGATTTCTAAATTCCCACTGGTAGTGGTTGGATAGAGATCGGTTAATACAAATGGCCCCTGTGCAACATAAGTCTGATAAATCACATAGCCATTCTGCTTGATTGTCACCTGAGCATGACTTTGAGCAATCCCGCTTACAACCGGTGCAAAACCTTTCATACTGTCCGGCAGCATATTTTCGTCAGAAGCAAGCTGAATCCCGCGAAATTCTATCCCATCAAAAAGATAAGAAGGCGTGAAACTATCACCGACGATCAACTGCCCTTTGAGAGCATGAATATCACGTTGAAGATACGATTTAATACTCCGCCAATTTTTGCGCTGACTGGTATAAGTGGAATAATTTCGTAAACGCCATGCCTGCCAATTAACGCCGGTTTGCAGATTTAAATAATTGCTCTGATGAGTTCTCCGATTATCCTGCCAGTTTGTTGACCCACTATAATGGTAGTTAACCAATAAAGCCGTCATTCCCTGATCCCATGATTCAGGCGAAATATAACCTCTCACCTGATGATTCAGTGCAACTTGGGGAATACTGATATCCAGCCGTTGTCGATTAAAATCAAACTGCGTGCTGGCTGAAGGAATATATTCGCTGATATTGGTAATCACCTCTTCTGACGGTAAGTTCATCAACACCGGAAAAGCGTCGAGTTTCACCCCCAAATCCTGCAATTTTTGCACAGTGAGTTTTGGCCGCAGTTCACCATCCTTTAAAATAAATTCAACATTCCCTGTATCAATACTTTCTTTATTTAAGTAGGTATCGACCCAATATTCACCGGGGGGTTGCTTGGAAGTATTAAAAATAGAAAGATCGATATCATCAGGAAAATCATCTCCTATTCTCAGCGCATGGATGTTGAAATCATTTTCAGCATAAGATTTAAAATGATAAGAAAAATTCCCTATCATGATAAATATAGGCAGCCATAATCGATAATACTTGCCTTCGCACAATCCCTTGGCAAGATTATGCTTTATATTTTTTGACATATTCAATCTTCTGACAATCTAATGAAAATTAATAAATAACCTAAAGATCTGCGAATTCTTCCTGTGTGACTCCACCGTAATCATTGATTGCTTTCCAGCTGACATTTTTCGCATTTTTGACAGGCAATGGCCAACTTGATTGGCTAAAGGGATTAATCA
The DNA here is from genome assembly GCF_028598775.1 of Xenorhabdus aichiensis. Taxonomy (NCBI): domain Bacteria; kingdom Pseudomonadati; phylum Pseudomonadota; class Gammaproteobacteria; order Enterobacterales; family Morganellaceae; genus Xenorhabdus; species Xenorhabdus aichiensis. The sequence continues at coordinate 10,102 of NZ_JAQRFO010000062.1, read as the reverse complement.
TACCCGCCCCTTCGATTTCTTTTCCGTCCACTTTTAGATGTGAAAGAGAAATAAAATAAGGTGTGGAATTCTCTGCAATTAATACACCATTTTCTTTCCTGAACTTGATATGCTTATAAGCCTCCCCCGAGTTCTCTTCCAGTTGTGTAGGGCGGTAGAATAGTTTTAATCGCGAGTTAACAACAATCTGTAACTGATTGACATCTGCACTTGATTTTACAGTTTCAGGAATAGACGTCACATTTAGCCAGAATATAGACTCCCTATCCATTGGCAATCCATCACCCACTTTAATAATACGCAAAATATTTTCGTTATTTGCGGGTAACTTAAATAAAGGGGGCGTCACGATAAACGGAGTTTTGGTTTTCTCATTTTCATCCTGAATCCAACTCTGAATAAGGTAAACAGATTCTTTCTCTAAGTTATTGACAGATACAGAAACTTCTTTTTTATCACTTAAGTAAACAACCCGAGTTCCTCCAATAACCACACCACCCGCCATTGCAAAGTAACTACTGGAAAAATATAAAAACACCATTATCAACAAACGATGACACTGCACGGTAGTTTCTCCAATAAATCATGATTAATGTATTTAATTAAATAAGGCATCCCTGCCTTGTATTTAAGTGTGGAATACCGTGATTTATTAGTTATACGCTACAGTAAAACGCGCTACCGCATTAGCAGAACCCGCGGAAACATTGTCATTCGTCGCTACGTATTTAGCAACAAACGGCAATTCTGCTGCTCCTTTTTCAATTGCATATGATTTAGAATCTTTATATAAACCAACCAGCTTGTCTGAGTTATCTTCATAAATACCGATAGCAACGCCCTTGGCATTTTTGCTGTCTGTTGTCAGAGCTAAAAGTTTGCCTTTGCTTTCATGAGAAGAACCATCAAATTTAACAAGCGCATTTTTAACTTCGGTTGGGCATTCAGTTAATTTAATACTGAATTTTGTTGCTGCCGCAACTCTACTTTCACCAGCAAATTCTTTAACACTCACCTTGCCCATATTCACCGTTTGATTTGCAGAAGCGGCATCAACTTCACACGTTTTATCCGTTATTTCACCTTTAAAATTAACCGTACCAATAGTCGCATTTGCAGTTGCAGCAAACAAAGAAGATACAAATAAAGAAGAAATAAGCAACTTGGATTTCATTAAATTAAACCTCATTAATCAATGCACAAAAACCATTCCCCGCGACTTGATACAATACGATAGGGAAATTAGTTCATTAACTTAATAGATACTCATACCGCATGTAACGTACCTATAATCATTGTCTTTTATCCACTCACCACTCACCCTCTTACGTGGCCTGTTCAAGGGTTTGTTTTGCAAATTACAGATAAGACAAGATAATAATAGCTTTAATATCATATAGATCAACATAATAAATCGATAAATATTAATATTTAGAATAATACACCAAGATATTGAGAAATATTTACTAAATGTCATTATATATAGATGAAATCAATGAATATAATTCTAAATATTTAAATATTTAAACATAATATATAATTATCAAACTAATTATTATTATCATGCACTAAATCTTAACGATAGTTTTTTTATCATCATAAAATAATTAATTAAGTTATATTTTTATAAGTTATTAATTAAATTAAATACACATAAATACTTTAAATTCAAATAGATAACTATAAACATGAAAAATAAAATGAATAAATATCCATTTGATAGTTTATTAAAAAAACTACCGGATTATTTTTTTAATAATGATTTTATGAGAAATGAGTTATTAAAACATACGTTATAGTAAATAAATAAAATTAGTTTTTACTCACCCATGAGAAGGGGAATAATGTTCTGGGTCAGAACCAGCAACAATCCCCACACCCATGGACAACGATAACAGATTGTCTTGGCCGTGTGTACAATGCTATCCAGTCGCAATGGCGTCAACAAGTACATGATATAAAATAGATAACTGAAACGCTGACAAGGCTGCAAACATTGAAAAAAATAGGTCTGAAAACAGGTTTTTCTATTTTAAGAAAAATATTATTTTCAATATGAAAAAATCTCAAAAAGAAAACTTTTTAATATAAATAAGTGTGGATCTTATCTTCATAATGAAACAGAATTAACTTCAACCCATTATCTAGCCATGGATATCGTTAACAATGAAAAATCCTTATTGCACTGTTGATGAATTAGGATTCCCCCGATTTGATGGTATTGACTTTCTTAGATATAAGGCTCTACCCAATAACTCAAGACTTGTAACAGGTGAAAATTACTTATGGGCATATAAAGCGGCTTATTTACATTACAATAAAGATTTAATAATCAATTATGCACACAAAGAAAATATTCCTGTTCTCTTACTGGCTGGTGTTGCTGTTGCGGAAGCAGGTGGAACACCTGATAGAATCAAGGCATATGGCGTTCTGCAAATCAGGCAACTATTCAATGATAATTTTAATGGTAACAATAAAAAATCAAACGCTACATCAGTTGGTGTATTAGCCATACAGCTAAGAGCAGCCGCAGAAACTCTAGGCATAGAACCATCGACACTAACGACAACTCAGCAACTCCAACTAGCTAATTGCCTGCTAACTGATGATTTTAATATAAGCATCGTTGCAAAACACCTAAAAGACCTTATTCTTTTCGATAACCCTAATATGGAAGATACAAGTATATTAACTGACGAACAATTAATATTAGCAGGCTCAAGATATAACAGGGGAATAGAAAGAGATAAAAATGATATTATAAAATCAATATCTGCACCAATTGGCACACCAGAAAGAGAATATAGTTCATATGGAAGAAGAATACTGGAAAAGAAAAAATCCATATATATGATATTAGGAATAAAGGAATGAAAAAAACAACAATAATAATATATTCAATATACTATATATGTTGCTTGTTTATTATATACCTCTTCTCTTTTTTTGAAGAAGAGGTATATATAGATGGAAAAGAAATAAAAAATGCCTGTATCGCTTATAGAGCATTAGTTGTTGATGACATAAGGGATATAACCGCCCCTATTTCAATACTATTCATAATCCCTTTACTCTATTTAGCAATAAGAAATAAATTCAAATCATTACCCATGAATATAGTGTCATTGTCACTACTCGCATACTGGGGATGGCGTTTTTTTATAAGGCTAATAATTTGCTAAACCCTCCTGAAAATCCAGGAGGGTTTTAAAAATCAATATAACCGGTCTTCCCAGAAACTGTATCCAGAAGTACCTGCTATATGATGTTGCCATGTTATACTTGCATACTTAACTGAAATCAGTTCTTCAGGTTGATTATTAGAATGATTTATCGAATGTGGATAACAAACATTAATCCTATCCAAAAAAGCCTTTTGTATTTTTACAGAATAATATAGCTCATTACCCCCAGACATTGATGTTCTATAGAAAAAGAATTCAATCTCAAGTTCTTCATTATTAGATATAGCCACACCAAGCAATGGTGATGATTTATCTATTGGTTTAACAAATGAAACTGGCCTATGATTGACATTCATCGCTCTTGTAATTTCATGGTCAAAAGAAAGAACTAATATTTCATCTGTATGACCAGACTGATATTTATTTCCTATTGAATCAAATGTAGAGCATCCAGCAGAAATTAAACCTTGTTTTTTCCCTTTTATCGTTGCATAGATTAAATTAGCCACATGAATTCCTTATACAAAAAATACTGACATTAGGAAAATATTCCAGCCGGTTAGGCAGGAACCCATAGTTCATAAAAAATACTACTATAATAGGACTGCAAATTAAAATGAAAATAACACATAAGTAAAATATTATTCATGTAATTCATTATTGAAATAATAACCATGAAATTAAACTCGCTATATTACTGATTTAATTATTTAATTATTTAATTAAGAAGACAGTGCTGGCAAAAAATGGCGGCAATGATCCAAATCTGGATACTATTGTTTTATAGGCTTATTTTCATGGCTCAGATCTGAGCCATCATAAAAATCAAAGGGTTGAAAAGTGTAACAGGGAAGAAGTAAAAATGTTCATGTTGGTATTCAGAACATGCTTACTCAGCTTTATGAGATAAAGAAAGATGGTTGTAATTTAAATCATAATAAAAATCAAAAAATTAAGGCTATAATTACTTTTTCAATGATTGATAGGCTCACACATGCCCAGAAGGAACAGCCGGGAGAAACTTCCGTGAAAACCGCTCACACTTGACTGAAAGTGACGATGCCGCTTTTCGAGAGCTACCTTGAAATATTCATCTGAACATCCCGTACTCTTGCGGGATTTTGAATTATTGCATAGAGCCTGTAAAAATCGATTAATAATAATCAGAGAAGCAATAATTATGATAATGAAGTTTACCTTCTCTCAAAAGCAAAAAGCCCCGCGAGTGCGAGGCTGTATTCGAAGCGTCGGAATTATTTCACGACGCGAACAGTTTTAACATCAATCTCAACACTGTTCCAGTCTTTGTCCACTTCGCCTTCGATACGAATTTTATCGGCCGGAGTGACTGCCTGACCCAACCAGCGTTTGTCATCAATGTCAACGTAAACAGAGCCGCTGTTATCCCTGAACTCATAGAGTTCGTGACCAACCTGTTTAACAATGCTGCCTTCCAGAACAACCCATGCGTCATCACGAAGGGATTTTGCCTGAGCAACGCTGGTCAAATCAGGGGCTGGGCCTTTAAACCCACCTTGAGTGTAACCTGTGCTGTCCGGGGAAACGAAACCGCCCTGCTGTGCCAAGGCGCCAAAAGAAAGGGTGCCGAGAATGATAGCACTCAATGTTTTTTTCATGGTTTTCTCTTTGGTTGTGCAAGCAATAGACCCCGCGGGAACGAGGTCTGATAATTCAATAAGCTGTGTGAAACGGCTACCAATTTAGCACAATAAACCGACTTTTGTAATTACGTAACCTGATTGATGATTTCTTTTTGTACGCATTTATCCAGCTCCAAAGTGCCCCCTGATACCGCCAGAACGCCTTCGATAAATCCTTCTGTTGACTATAAGCTGAAATTTTCCAAGCGGCCTTATCTAAATCAATTTCAAACCATTCAGCCTGACGAAGTTCCCTTGGTCGAACACCTGTTAATATAAGAATACACAAATCTGCCCTAACTATCTGGCTTCCTATATATTTATCAATAGAACACAGATATTCAGGCAGTTCATTTACTGAAACATGAGCATAGTTACTCAAATCCTGTTAGAATTCGCGGCATGAAATAGGCATTTATCATAGTGAATTGACAGCAAATAACACCAACAGGTTAATTAAATGGAAAGTCTGTGCCAGAAACTGAATGTTCTGCGTAAAGTTGATAACTTCTTAATGGCTCATAAGCCTAATAACAGCACAGGTGTTAAGCGATTTATTTTAGAGTTTCTTTTCTTTGGCTTGATTAATGCACGCTCGTGCTTATTTGCCGGTTTCTTTTTTTTGGCTTTATTTTTGGTTCCAGCAAAAGGCATCGTGGGCATACCGCGTTATGATGTACTATTAGTATTTGCAGTGACCTTTCAAGCATTACTAATATGGTCAAAACTCGAAACATGGGATGAATTGAAAGCGATCTGCGTCTTCCACTTAGTCGGTTTTATGATGGAGCTATTTAAGACATCAGCATCTATTAGTTCATGGCAATATCCTGATGCTGCGTTTACTAAGCTTTGGGGAGTCCCACTATTTACAGGTTTTATGTATGCGGCCGTGGGGAGCTACATTATACAATCATGGCGCTTTTTTAAGGTACGCATTGAGCATTACCCACCGTATTGGATGGCAACACTGGTAGCACTGGCAATTTATATCAACTTCTTTAGTCATCATTATATTGATGATTATCGCTGGTACTTAACTGCTTTTATTTTCGGTTTGTATGCACGTGGTACTATTTTTTATACGCCGTTGGATCAAGAATGCAGAATGCCACTATTACTTGCTTTTATACTGATTGGTTTTTTTATTTGGTTGGCGGAAAACTTCGGTACCTTTTTTGGGATCTGGCAATACCCGAATCAATTAGGCGCTTGGTCTGTTGTTCATGCAGGAAAATGGGGGGCATGGTCATTATTGGTGGTTGTTACCTTTACGATTGTCGTTCACCTTAAACATATCAAAGCGAATGTGGCAATTGCCCGTTAATTTAGTAATGTTACCTTATGCCCTTGGGGTACTGTGGCTGGCAACAAGAACTTTGGCTAGCACACTGCAATGAACCTTGTGCATTTATCGGTTATGTGGGTTGGGATGAAATAAAAGACAGGCTCGATGAATTCGTTTCTCTAGAAAACGATCTCGCAGAGTATGGTTTTTCAATTGACGATCTTTCCCGTTGCCTACGTAATAACGGTGACTGTCAGGGATATCTATTCCACTGCCTCCACTGCGGCAAACTACGCCTGTGTTTTGATTTCAGCTAATAGCACAATGTTTATCTATCCGGATTTAACGGGGTGGTAAGACACCCCATATCATCGTTTTTATTCATTCATTAATCGAATAATCTGCTCCGCCAATTCAGGTGTTGCAGCAGTTAACAAGCTTGAAAAACAGCGATAACACGCATCGAGATCACTGTACAACATCCAGCCTTCCTACCCTTGAGCGACATATACAATAGTTGAGATAGCTGGAAAGCCAATCACACCGGCAACAGGTTCACCGTTTTCAATATAAGCGATTAATGTATTAAATAATGGCACACCATAAATAAACGCTCGCGTGCCATCAATCGAATCAATGATCCAACCTGACTCAAAAGTTTCGCTCCCTGCAAGACCAAACTCTTCACCAAGGGTACCGGCCATCCGCGCCATTAATAAGTTACAAAATAGTTGTAAACTTAGTTTTTTGTACTGTCTGGCAAACTCGTGGCGATTTATGTTTAAATCTTTATTGTGTCAGCCCGCAACGAGAGGCGCTTAAAGGATTTAGCTAGATCCGGCAGCTGACAAGAATTATCCCGGCTTAGCGCCCCTTCTTCTTACGCCCAGGTTGGGTAAAGCGCTTACGGGAAGCAGAGTTGCCGTCGGATTTTTCGGCGTTTTTCGGCCCGTTAAAGCCCGGCTTTTTAGCTGCAACGAGCTTAGTCTGCGCTTTTTTCGCCGGTTTTTCTTCGGACGATGAGTTTTCAATCAGCTTAAATAATTCGATCAGTTCATCGTCGGTCAAATCTCGCCATTCGCCCTGTGGCAGCCCTTTCAAGTTGACGTTCATGATGCGCGTGCGCTCAAGCCTAGTAACTTCATAGCCAAAGTGTTTACACATGCGGCGAATCTGGCGGTTAAGCCCCTGCACCAGCGTGATACGAAACACAAAGGGAGCTTCTTTCTGCACTTTACATTTTTTGGTCACCGTTCCCAGCATCGGCACACCTGCGCTCATGCCCTGAATAAACTCATCGGTCACCGGTTTGTTAACTGTTACCACGTACTCTTTTTCGTGATTATTTCCGGCACGGAGAATCTTATTGACCAGATCGCCGTGATTAGTCAGAAAAATCAGTCCCTGGGAATCTTTATCCAAGCGCCCGATCGGGAAGACGCGCTTGCTGTGGTTAACGAAATCACTAATGTTATCCCGCTCACTATCTTCCATCGTGGTGATGATACCAACGGGCTTATTCAGCGCGATAAGCACTAGGTCTTCTTCATCACGCGGCTCGATCAGCTGACCGTTAACTTTCACTATATCTCCGGCAAATACCTGATCGCCAACGGCGGCTCGCTTACCGTTAATAAAAACATTCCCCTGTTCGATGTAACGATCGGAATCGCGACGGGAACAGATGCCGCTCTCGCTAATGTATTTGTTAAGACGAATAGATGGGTTGGTCAGCATGATTTCTCCGTAAAAAGCAGACTATACCTTACCCGAGTTAAGTTGCGAAGTCTGATCGAGGCGAATTGTGCAGGGCTATCCTACCCCTCTTTGATGTTTAAGGGGTCAGAGTCGGTATTAATGGAGCCGTCCGGTATGGAGACAGCCTGTCGATTACGGTTCTGCTCTTTTACGAACGAGATTTATGGCAATCCTGTTTTTGTGGTTCTGCCAATTAATAAAAACATCTTCGAACCGCTGAAATTGACAGGTTGCATACTGCTTCCCTTACTCATCCTGAGCGGGTGAACATCAAAGCCACCTATCCCGAGCCTAAAACCACTGCCCCCTCCGGCATGGATGATGCAGCCACCGCCCGACCTACTGACATCGCTGTCAGAAATTATTGGGTACTCAGAAAACAAATTGCCACCACAGAGCAAATGATACTGGGATTGCAGGAATATGTTAGGACGCAGTGTCAGTGAGCGATGAGAGGACGGCAGGAATGCGCCGTCCTCCTTGATTTTATTATAAACAAAGTGTGGGAACTCCCGGAATAGGTATCACTTTGCAGACGCTCATGCAAGCGTTCCATTCTGGGCTATCTGGAGTAAATACCGCACTACAGGCCATAGCATAAGTCTGCATTGAAGCTAAAAAAGTAGTGCCTGCCAATAGGTAAAGAAGAAGATATTTTTTCATTTTACTCTCCACTTGTAACGTTATTATCGAAAGATTAATGAGCCTAATAATATTAGCTCCATCCAACAATAATCTAACAACACTTAACAATTAGTTAACGTCCGAGACTAAAATCAATATTTCTTTACCCATTCCCTTGAGTGGTTAAAGGAATGTTGATAATACTGCCTGAGATTTTCCGATAACCTCTATTGCATCATTGGCTGCCATAGAAATTCGTAAAAAATGGCGATGCCCACAGGGATAATCAGCCAAATAGGTCACTACATAGTTTGTTTTTTTCATTTCAATCACCTTACTTCACACCAAACAGTTTTTTGGGTTCTGTCGCATTAAGGAAATAAAGTTAGTCAAATAGATATTGATGCTATTTCAGGCGGCTAATAGATAAAACATCTCTGCCGGAGACACTCCCTTATCTTCAGATTGTCGGTATTGCCCTTTGCGCAACATAGATACGAGCTCGATACCGGCTAAAATCGTTTGGGCTCGGTGAAACGATTTAAACCCTAACATCGGCCGTATTCGGCGTTTGATGTTCCGGTGGTCTTGTTCAATGAGATTATTGAGGTATTTATTTTGCCGGATTTTAATCGCTTCTGACTTTGATTTTTCGGTATTCAGTACGGCTAACGCCGCAGTATTGGCACCGCTTTTATCGATTGTGACAAGGGTAGGTTCACCGTGTTGACGTAGGGCTTTACGGAAAAATCGCAATGCGGCTGCGGTATCCCGATCCGCTGTCAGTAAAAAATTAATCGTCTGGCCAGCAGTATCAACAGGATAATGCAGGCGTTTGAAGGATTTTCGGATTAAAGACATGATCAGAGCACCAAGTAAAAGTTGCGATATTACCTGAATGCTCTTTAATGCGACAGAACCCTATATATACCCCCTGACTGGGGTACATTGCAATAGATGCCAGTAGACGTTAATAGAGTGTCATTTGGGAGTTTTCGTTGATTTTACTGGGAAAAGTAGACTTTAAGAGGGAGGAGAGATTCGAACAAGCAAGTTAATTAATTGATTTATATATCATAAATTTACCATTAAAATAAACCTATACACACTGCTATACACAGAAAAATTTAGTGAATAAAAATGGACAGTTGAGCAAAAAATATCAGCTTTGTTCGACTCCTTCTTTTTCCGCTAACTCAGGAGTCGAACACAGATATACTATTCAGATATACATCCTTCACCACTATAGGGCAGAAACTTGCCCTTAAGATGGGATATCACACCTTGCGGCAACCGTGGTGATTTCCACCCTAGTTGCTTAACTCATTGATTTATCCGAGGCCGTCACTTTGACCACCCGAGACATCTCTTCCGTAAATTCGTCTTTATTCCAACTGTTGGGAAAATCCCAATGGTTACTTTATGTACTGGACAAAAGGAATAAATTCATTGCGTTTCAACGTATTACTTGGACATAACGGTCTGGACAAAACGCATTAACCCTTTGTTTCTAGCTCACTCTTTTGGGCACACCTCTTATTGAGTTGTGCAAAGTTTGTGAGTCAGTATTACTGCCGCGCAAA
>NZ_JAQRFO010000061.1:0-22633 GCF_028598775.1 Xenorhabdus aichiensis | reverse complement strand
GAGGATCGGACGCCAATACCTGTTTCCGGTTCCAAATAGAGTCCTCTGGCATCTGGACACGGACGTCTAACCGAGTGCCGGCGGGTAAGTCACAGGGTTCATCATCCGTGTAATGCGTCTGCTCATCCTGTGACTTCATGCGTCGGTTCTGTAACCGGGCAGGCATATGCGCGTTCTGTCGGTGCGTCACCCTGATTTCAATAGCCCCATCCGACAGCACCTTATCATCGACATACACTAACTCATTGCCATTGACGTCACGGGGAACACTGATACCGCCATGAACTCCCCATGCCCCATCAGCGTTATAGCCAAGGATACCGGATAGTTTGTAGTGGCCAAGGCCGAGTTTGGTGACTGTCGCACCTTCGGATTCGTCGTTGGTGATGAAGGTGCCATCGGGGTAGATTATGATGATGGGCGAGGATTTTTTATAATATCCGCTGCCATCCACAGTCCACATATTGGAGGTCATGACGGTGAAATTCTCCCATACACTACCCGCCACCCTTTTGACACACATGACATTCCTACCATAATTAGGGAGTACAATTAGTTGCTGGTTGTATGCATTGTCATAGCAGGTTTTAATAACAGATCCCCACTTTACATCGCCGATTTGATTGGATGTAGCATGCGTGTACGAATAAAAACCCGTCTTATACCCTAAATTCTCCATGTTATCTATATGTGACTGCCAATACATACCGTCACTACCCAGCCCATAGTCCCTAATTTTCACTACTTCCCCTAAACCAAGGTTTTTCACAAACTCCGGTTTATTCGGAATGTCTGCCCCGTTCTGCTCCTTAACCAGTTTTCCATCCATCGCCGCCTGCAATGCCCGGATGGAGTCCAGTGTGACTTTCTGGCCGTTCGGCATCTCCACTTCAACCTGGCCGTTTTCACTCATCCATCGATCCATGTTTTGCAGGAACAGGATGATATAGGCGTTAATGGCCACCATATGCCGAACGCCATCGGAAACGGTATCCGGGACAGTGGTTGAGATAACATATTTTGCATTGTTAAGACTGACTGAGGGCGCAAAGGCCAGCACCAGTTCCGTGTCTGAATTCACCGACTGAATAACATTCTGAATCACCGTATTACCGGATTGAATGGAGATAATCTGGCCGGCGGCAATGCCGTTAATATTACTTTTCCATTTAGTGCCCGTTCCGCGAACCATAGCAGAGCCTGACACGATATTAGTTGTGCCGTCTGAGTAGATCATGTTTGTTTATCCTGAAAGATTAGAAATTGAAGTAATCGGAAGCATCGAGGATCAAGACGGGTTTTTGAGTCACATAAGTGTAATCCGTGCCGTACGGCACAGACCCCAGATAACCCGCTTTATCGTAAGTATTTGATACACCAAAGCAAATCGAATTCGCATCATAATTGCCAACACATAATTCTTGATTTTTACCCAGACGCCCATCCAGCCAGAAGTGTTCACCGACCATTGACGGTATATACATGGGGCGGGAAATGCCGGGGACGGCAATACGTTCATTTTGTTTATATTGGTTAATGTTAATTTCTGTCGGCCGGGTTAACACCCCCACCCCGGATGAAAAAGTAATCTCCCCGCGACTGTTTCTCAGCCGTAACCCATAATGTTCATTCTGGAACCGTCCTGATGCATTCAAATCAGAGAAAATAACCACCCGAAAGGTGGCAGAAGTTCGTCCTCCATGACGCCTGTCGGTACACTGATAATATAAATCATATCCACTGGTGAACTCCTCCCGGCGTATCGAAATCATGGCATACGGATCATCGGTATGAAAGAACGCCAGACAGTTGCCCAAATTTAGCCGGGGGTCTATCTTTGAGAAATCAACATAACCCTCAATTTTCAATGTCACTTTATGTGATACATACGAGAATCCACTGTGGGGAATATCCACATTAAAATTAACATTGCCCCCTATTTTTAGCCCTGCCGTTCCTGTCTGGTTATGAGGGAATGAGATTATTTTGACGATATTCCCTAAGGTGCCATATGCATTTCTCAGCACCATGTTTTTAATAACAACGGTTTCACCATTCTGAATATAGTTACAATATTCTTCCCCGCCGTTAATTCGATAATTATCACCATCGTAATAGAACGCAATACCCGCCATTGCCTGAGCCGCAATCGCTGATTTATACCCTGCGGGAATTTTGACCGGACACGTCCATGTCTCAGCATCCGCGTCTGCCCCTGAGGTATTGGAATCCACATTGGCCACCCAGGTCAGGGCGGCCGGTGCGGTATTCGCATTAAATATAAAGCTCGTTCCATCATGGGGATTAACAATTTTCAAGCCATAATCACTCATAAGAATAACCCCAGTTCAATGATCGCTACGCCCCGGCTATCAAACACATACCAGCCTGTACTTCTGCTCTGGGTGCGATAGCCATTCCCAACGCCGTTAATCTCCAGAAATCCGGTATTGGCATCAATCCGAAATCCCCGCTGATTAGGAACATAATTCGATGATTTCATATCAATGCCCACTAACAACCGTTTGATATCGGCCATATCAATAAAGGCATCCCTGATAAAGACTTGCCCGTCTTTAATCATGAAGACGGATTCCAGCTTGCCATTGTCGGGATTCATCACCACGAAATTATTTGCACTGAAACCTATCTGGGTTTTGACTTCCCCGTTTTTCACCTCAGACCCCATCACCATCCCGGCTTTATGGAACTGGCCTTTGTACTTTAATCCGACACCCACGTCATAGAGAGCAGCCCCATCTCCCTTAATATCAAAGACCGCCGTAGCCTTCGTCTGCACCGCTGCCGAATTCTCCCCCACATCGGCCTGTACCTTTTTCATGTCCTCCGCAAAGGCTTCCCGGTCGCTAGCCTGTGTGGTCTGAATGTGCAGGATTTCTGCCTTGATGTTGCCATTCACTTTCAACTGTCGCTGAACAACTGCCCCTGTCAGCGCAGCTTCCTCCATGATGGCTTCGGAGTTAAAGTCCATTTGAGACTGCAGACGCTGCCCGGCTTTGTTGGAAAGAAATTCCTTACCTGCTGCATCGATGATCCAGTTCGTATCCGAAGAAGACTCCCCACGAATGAACGCCGTCCACGGGGATTGATTACCGGACTTGTCCACCAGCCGCGCACGGAAATAGAAGGCAACGCCTGCCGCTAACCCCTGCATCGTGTGCGTCCGCTGGGGATAAGGGATATCGGCCAATAACATTAACCCTTCGCTGTCATTAGTCTTGCTGTACTGGATTTCAGTTTTTAACGTGTCGTCCGTCTGGGCAGCAAAGCCCCAGTCTAGCTGGATACCGAAGATAATCGGGACAGTCCGGAATGCCAGTGGTGCCGGCGGGTTGCCCTCTTTCCCCTTCAGATGAGTTTCAGGGGCATTCGCCCAGAGACTGGATATCTCAGCGGCATTAATGGCCCGTACTCGCGCCTGATAGCGTCCGGCGTAAATATTGGGGACTTCAAAGCCCTGTGTAGAGGTTCGGGGTGCGGATATCCAGTTACCGTTATCCCGTCGCCACTCAGCTTCATACGCAATCGCACTTTCGGCGGCATCCCAAGTCACTCTCAATGTCGTGACGGCAATCCCCTGATTGACCACCGAATAACTGCTGATACTGACATTTTTCGGCGGTGGCTGAACACCGGGCGGAATAACGGAAATCGGACGCTCGTCTATTCGGGTGCCGGTGTCGATATGGTCATATTTATCGGGGTTATGCTCAACGGCGGTGATCTCGAATGACACCCCGTCCTCACCTTCTTTAATGCCAGTCACCCTGAATTGCTGGACAGCCAAATCCGTGGCATCAATGGCCCAGACATTTTCAGTGGCGGGAGTTTCTGAGTATTCCGTGGTGACCGTAACCACCTGCCCATTGACGGCTTGGATAGTTCGCCCTTCCGCTTTACCAGAAGGCAGGTTCAGAATTAACCGCTCGCCCACTTTTGCAGACGATACCCTGTCTAATGTAATGTTACGCCCCTCCACCGCACTGATACGTCCACCCAGTACACGACCGGAAAACATTTCATCCGCCACACCGATAATATAACCGGGTAAGGGGATCTTTCCATCCAATCCCACCGTAAACGACACCATGCGGTCATATTGATTGGTATGCAGTACCCATTTTCCGCGCCGGATAGCCTCACTCTGGCGGGTACAGCCAATCGCGGTGATATCGGCTTGCTTAACCTGAAATCGGCGTATCAACTGATGATCAAAAACAGGCTCTACCGCATCCTGATAACCGTTTTGTGGATCTGACCAGCTCACCATCGCGGTACTGTAATGGGTCTTCTCGCTGGCACTGGCATAGGTAAACTTACCGTCCCGAACATTGGCACGGGTATAGATATAATCCATATCTCGCGGCATATCGGCCAGTGCATTCATATTGTTGTTTGCCCAGAACGTCATACCCCGAAAGATACCGGCAATGTCACGTAAAACCGTCCACGCATCCTCTTGCGACTGGATATACACATTACAGGTAAATCTCGGCTCCTGACCGCCCTTACCATCAGGCACGGGTTGATCACAATACTGGGCGATACGGTACAAATCCCATTTTGCCAGGGCAAGGTTTTCAGCTTTCACTCGCGTGCCGATGCTGAACCGGTCATTAATCATCAGGTCATACAGTACCCACGCCGGATTATCTGTCCATGCCCATTTAAACGAACCATCCCAGACACCGGAATAATGGCGGCTTTCAGGATGATAATTGGCCGGAACGCGGATAATGCGCATCTTCGGTTCACAGGATACCTGGGGGATATTGCGGAACTGTTTAGCATCAAACTGGACAAAAAGTAAGGCGGTTTCGGGGTATCTCAGCTTGGCATCAATGACCTCAGTGATCGCTTCTACCACCATCGCATCCGTAATCCGGTTAGTGGTCTGTTTTGGGGTCAGACGACGCACACGAACCTGCCAGCCTGAATGTGCCTTGGGCAGATCAATACGGTGTGAGCGCTCATATTTGGTGGTGGTTTTGCCATCGGCGGCTGTCTTCAAAACTTCCTGATACGCCCCGCCATCCGTGGCAACGTCTATGGCGTAGTCAATGACATAGCCGACCGTATCGCCGTCATCCTTCTGTTCCTGCAATTGTGGACAAGATAACCTAAGACGAACCGCAGACAGCTGAGTATTGGTGACCGACCTCACCCATGACTCGGTTAACTCCGTGCCAACCGTAATATCATTCTCTACTGCCGGCATACCCGGTATGTAATCCTGATGAGGTGTGCCGGGGCGAAATTCCCACTTCACCCCCTGAAAATTTGCCTGGCCATCAGGACCAATAATCGGCGTGTTATCCAGAAAGATATTGGTGCCGTCCAGACCACCCGCAAACTCTCCTTCGCCCAAGGCCAATAAGATTTTAGCGTAAGAGGTCGATTGTAAGGAATCCGGCGACTCGACCGGAGTACGGGGGCTTCCACCGCCGCCTTTACTGCCCCGAATTAACTGATTAGCCATATTTCACCCGTAAAAAAAGCCGCCGCAGCGACCGGTTAAGACTGTTGAAGGTTATTGCTGATCTTCCGCATAGATACCCGCCGAGATAATGGCACCCCCGATACGCCGCTTGCCGTATCCAATCGGAACCGGATTCCCCTGTGCGATGGTGTTAACTGGCCCACCAAACGCATAGCTGGGTTTATTGTCGGGATCTTCCCGGCGTGCCAGTCCACCCGGCATCGGTGATAACATCTGTACTACGCCCCCCAACATCATAGAAGCACCGGACATCACAAGTGGAACACCATACGGAGTCGCCCATGCAAATACTCCGGCTACCACCATCACCGCGCCGAGAATAGTCTGGAAGATACCCGCCTTTTTACTGCCAATGATCACCGGTACAATCCGAATGTCGCCCTCACCGGATAATTCCAGTTCGTCACGGTTGATATTGCGTTTTCCGATGAATACGGCAAAAGTCAGTCCACGCTCTTTCGCGGTTAACAGGAACTTTTCAAAGCCGTCAATAAGGACAGACAGTGCCCTAATAGCCTCTATGGTAGATGAGACTGCCAGCTTATACTCTCGTCCGAATTGGGGTATCAGCACGCCGGACAACCGTATTGTTCGCAGTGTATTCATGAATTTACTCCATAAAAAAACCCCCGTTAGGGGGTTGATATTAAGACTGCCTGATATCTATTTTAGCCTTTCTCTATAAACACTCAGAAAAGACATTTTTTGATTTTCGTTTAATTCAGACGATAGCCTGTCAATTTCGGCTTGAAATGATTTTCTGGCGGACAATATAGATAAATTTTTAGTTTCAACCTCTTCTATGAATTTCTTATATGACTTTGCCATCTTCTCAACATTTGAATGATTAACGTATCCACTTTTGGACACCATATCACTAGATTGTAATTTTTTTAATTCATCCAGATAAAATGAGTTAATTTCTGAATTCCCTTTATCGTCAGACAGCAATTCATTTTGTACCTTTAACTCTTGAAGTGTTTTTTTCTGGATATCCAATAATTCATTGGCTCTGGTCGCATATCGTATTATGAAAAAACTGATAATAAATCCTATCAATGCACCAATGATTAATATGAACAAGGTGCCCACAAGAGAAAATCCAGGATCGTAATAGCCACTATACATACATCCCCTCAATTAATTTTTCTGGCATGATGGAAGTGTAATCATTTAAAAATAAAAACAAAACAAATTTCATTTTATGTAACGCAGAGCAATTATTGCCCTTTCCTGCCAATACCCACTATATGGGATTCTATTGCTGAGTTGCCCATACATATGGTGGATCATCAGCCCATCACCGATATACACGCCCGCATGATTGGGTTCGTTGGCCTGTACCTGCATAATAATGACATCACCCACCTGTAATTCACCGCTGCATTCAGTAAACCCAGCATCCGCATAATTCTTCATATACAGATTTTCGCCACGCTCCCACCAGCCATCTGAGCGCTCAAAATCAGGGATATCAATATCATGTTCCAGCCGATACCAGTCACGGACAATGGCGTAACAGTCCCAAATACCGTGGACGAACGGACGACCCAGCAAGGGCTTTATTCCCTCAGTCGGCATAATGGTACGAATATCGCCCTCCGGCCATGAGACGATCACCCACGGCACTTGTGACAGGTCACATTGGGCAATATCTAACTGACTCGGTTGTGTCGTCGCGTCGGGGTGACTGTGGACAATAGCTATAATAGTACCTGCATCCTCAGCCTCGGCGTAATCGGCTGGGTGCATGCTGAACTGTTCTGTGGGTGAAGGGGCGGTATTTCGGCAACGGATATATTGCTGCTTGCGTCCATGTTGAATAACCAGACCACAACACTCTTTCGGGTATTCGGTTTGTGCATGATCCATGATGGTATCGATAATATGTTTACGCAGTGTTTCCATATCACCGCCTTAACAACGCTGAACCGGGGAAGCCGCCAAAGGGAGATTGGTTTCCTTTCCCGAAGCGCAGCTCACATCCTGTTGACCATAATCCAGAGCAGGCATCTTTTGATGGATCATCTGTCGGATTGCCGTCTTCGTCAAAATAACGATCACCGGTATAGTTGCAGGGGGATTTGCGATATAACCCGCGCATACACCACGTACAAAGACTGTGTATCTGACGGGTAGGAATTTGAATCCCCTGCAAGTCAGCGGGAGAAGACAAGGCGAAATGAATCTCTGTATTGTCCTCATGCGTCTTACTGTCAATATAGTAGACGTCTATCTTCTCTTGCGTGGGATCAGCTTCGGGGTTGCCTTCGGGAAAATTACGGGCATCCAGATAATGCGCAAAGGTCATACGGACAGTCACACGCGCCTGCGCCATATTCTGATACGCCAGGCACATGGCGCTGATAGTGCCGTCAATATTAGCAACACTGAGTGTCGGTGAGGCTGCACTGCCATCACTGCTGACCCCCAATCCTTCAATTTTGACAGTCCACGGTTTATACTCCCGCCCTTGCCACCAGATAGATTTCATCGGTAACTGATCTGAGTTTTCCAGTTCGTCTTCTGTGTACGGGATGGGGTGATTGTGAAAATACAGCTCTGGCCCACCAAAGGCCGAGCCATCGACTGAAAACAATAGGACTTTATTCCCCGGCTCAAGGCGCTGGAGAGTGGCATTGATTGTCATAGAGAGACCTTCTACGGATGATAAACGCGGGTGAACGTGACGGATAAAGTGAAATAAGCCCCGTTGGCCTGTATATTGAATTTTCCGGCCTGGTACAGTCCCAGCTCAGATAACGGATTACGCCATTTAAACGAACGCCAGCCCTGATGTTCCCGCAGAAAAGCCATGACGGGTTCTATTTCAGACAGGGCACCGACAAATGACAAAGGCCAGCTCTCCCGCTGTGAGTTGATCCCATCGCCTGATGTTTGCTTATACCCATCACCGAACTGAACGGAGCGCACCACGGGTTCAAACTCGCCAGCGGCACCCACTCGTGCGGGAAAATCGAATGTTTTTATCATCTTCTGCCTCCTTTGATGGCCACATTTAAATCACCCCCCTGACCTAAACTTTTATGCAGTAATGATTTGAATCGCTGATCGACAAATTTCGCAATATCCTGCCCCGCTGATTCAAATCCGCTGGTTGTTTTTACTTCACTGTTCTTATCTGGATGCACTACGATATCAACCTTGATGGTCGTTTGATTACCCGTGCCGCCTGCTGCACGAACACCGAGAGCACCATCAGGTCCCCGTTTTAATGGCAGAATAGCCTCTGGCCCCGCCTCCCCCATCAACCCCGCTCCATGCGCAAATTTAAATAAGGTGGGGTTACTCACAACCTGCCCGCTGTAAGCACTGAGACCCGGAGAGGAAAGAGCACCCCCTTTAGCGAACGTGCTGATATTCTTGGGCAGCATCGGCACAGCCTGACCGTTCGCCAGCGTTGCACTTCCGCCACCCGCTCCCCCGAAAAACCCCGAGACCGCCTTGGTAATCAGTGCCTGCATCGCAATACGAACCAGATCCTGAATGATGGATTGTGCCAGTGATGCCGACAGTTCTTTCATCGATTCAGAGAATGACTTTGTGCCCATCAGCATCCCGGTTAAGGCGTTACCTGTCCGCTGTTCTACCACATCCAGCAGGTTCATTTGCATGGCCTGAAAGTCACCCTGGGAAGCATAAAGCTCCTTGGAAGCCGCAAACTGCGATTCCTTGGATTTATTCGTAGCCGCAGCCACCAACGCCTCATGGCGCTCTCTACTGATAAGCCCATTACGATAATAGGCATCGTACAGCGCGGTTTGCTGGGTGAGCTGGTTTTGTAGCTGAATGACAGGATCAACTTCCCCGGCCATATCAAGACGGGGGGCAGCCAGCCCTTTCGCCTGTTCCGCCAGTTTTTCTTTGACCGAAGTCTGGTACAACGTTTTACTGGCTGACAGATATTCTTGCTCGGTCAGTAGCCGGGCATCATAAATAGCTTTGAGTTCCTGACTGGCTTCTTTTTCCTGACGGGTAAGGGCTTTTGCCGGGGCGTATTTCTCGGCCAGTTCTATACGTTGCTTCTGGTGGTTTTCGGCATTGAGGTTTTTTAGGCGTAACAATTCATTTTGGGAAACCAGACCCGACTTACCGACCTCAATGAGTTTCCCCTGAATTTCTCGCTCACTGAGAATAATGCGCCCTAAGCTGGTCGTATGGGCTTGCTCAATTTCCTTGCGCAATTGCTGATATTGATTAAGAGTCTGCTTCCCTTTTTTATCGCCTTTATCATTGCCGCCCGTTCCTTCTCCTGTCCATGAATTGTTATTGTTGTTATCGCCTTCGGATTTGGGTGTTTGATTGTGTTTACCACTTAATAAAATGGACTCAGCGTGTCTAAGGCTTGCTTTTCTCGCGTCAAGATCTTTAGCAATATCCTCCAAATTCCCTTGATTCTTCCGGCGTTGTTTTTCATATTCAGCGGGGCTTTCATCAAACAAATCGACAAGAAAACCTAAGCCACTGCCTTGTATGTCTTTCATGTTGGATTGACGTTCTTTAGAAAACCTTACTGATTCTCCATAGAGTCTTTTTTGTTCGCTTTCTAGGAGTTGTATATCCTCTTTAAGATCGTCAATACGAATTTCTAACTTAATTTTTGACAGTTGCTGTAATTGCTCAATGGTCTCTACTAATGACCCCTTCAAACTATCAACTTTTACCTTTGCTTCCTTTACGCTGTTGCTAAAATACAGTATTGCAGAACTCGCCAGCATCACTACACCCAAGGGGCCGCCCATCATGGCATAGGCACTACGGGCAAACCCCATTGAGGCGGATAGCGCACGAGATGAAAAAGACAGTCGGCGATTGGCTGCTTCAAGCAACCTCGTCGCTCTTTCCTTTTGTTTGATAGCTTCTGTTTCTTGCCTATATAAGGCTTTTGATTCTTTGGCGTAATTAACGAAAAGACCATGCTGCCCATTGAGTTGCCGCATCCTTTCGATATGCTCACCCTGACGCTGAGTGAGCCGAATGGTCGCATTGGCCTGCTCAATGGTACGTTTGGCAGTTTCCGCTTTTTGTTTCGCAACATTTCGGGCAGCTTTTTCCGTCGCTTTCCATGCGCTGACATTTTCACGCAAACCCGCGGTCAGCTTGGTCGCCATAACAGGCAGTAAGGTGTACAACGCAACATTGGCCACCGTATTGAAATTCTCTGACAGGGTATTGATGGCACTCGTTGCCCCCTGAATACCTGAGCGCAAGGGCCCATCTGCACTGCCCCCAACCTTAACCGCCAGCCCTTCAAAGGCGCTGCTTAAAACATCCAGATCGGCACTGAGGTTATTGGCCCGGGCTGAGGCCTGTTCATACGCCACCTGCGTCCCAGTCAGTGACTGTTTTAGCTCCTCCAGCTTGCCTCTGCCCACCACTAATTTTGAGGCCGCGCTGACATTGGCGCGCCCGAACAATTTGGCCGCCTCTGCCGTGGACAGCTTCTTGCTTTTCAGGTGATCCAGTGCCGCCCCCAAGCCCACCACAGACGGCTTAAGTTTTTTATCCGTGGATTTCTCCAGTGCCAGTATAACGTTACGGATGGCGGTTCCGGCCTCTGCGCCTTTGATCCCCCCGGCGGCCAGTATCTGGATCACAGCATTCAGTTCTTCAAAACTGACTGAGGCCTGCGCCGCCATTGTGCCGCCGTTTTTAATGGCTTGCGCGGTTTCATTGATTTCGGATGAACCGTATTTCGCCCCTGCCGCCAATACGTTGATATAACGATCGGCCTGTTCTGCTGAGGCACCAAACTGGTTCAATGATAAAGCCAGCGCCTTGGTCGCTTCCGGTAATTCAATCCCGGAGGCCTGCGCCAGAATTACCGACTTCTCCGTCGCCTGTATCAATGCCTCCGTGCTTTTCAGCAGTTCCGGCTTGGCAGAGGCCATCAGTTTCAGCGCGGTGGCAATCCGGGTTGCCCCGAATTCCGTGGTTCTGCCGAGCTGCTGCGCGGCTTCATCCAGTCTCTTCAACTGCGCGCCTGTCGCCCCCGTAATGGCGGACAGATCGGAAAGTGCCTGTCCGTATTTACGGGTCGTATTGATAATCGACCCCAGCGAAAAGCCCACCCCGGACAGCAGCGCCAACTGACCGCCCACGGATTTAATCGACTTGCCCAGCGAGTGGTAAGCCGACTCTGCCTTCTTCGCGTCAGATTTAGCCTTACCGGAAAATTTTTCCGATTCCCGTCCGGCGTGACGGTAGGCCTCCGTAATCTGAGACCTGAACGAGACGGCATTGACCAACAGGCCAACGGTTAACGTCGATAAATTCGCCATAATTTAACCTAATAATTTCATGACCGCATCACACTGCGCCTGTTCGGTATCACGGGGAACCGGGACGGAAACAGGCGGGGCTTCACTCGAGCGTGTTCGGTTTTTCAGCCGATAATACGCCTGCCACTCATTGAGTGTGGACGCGGGCAGGGACAGGATCCGATAGGGGTCTATTTCGCCGAGCTGCTCTGCGAGGGTAAACGCAAAATGCAGCAGTGGCGACCGGGTTAGTTTTTTTCGGCCTCCTCCAGCGTACCGATGGAATGCCGTTTCACCAGATTAATCGCCGCAATAATCGTGGCGTTATCGTGGGCATCCATCAGTTCTTCGGCTGTCGGTAAATCTCCGGCCGGGACAGGCTTGCCTTTGTCATCCACCAGACAATCCAGCACAATCTGGACATTCAGGCGGGAGGCTTCACGGCCATTGCCGGCCTCACTGAGTTTTTCCACCGCGTCTTCCAGATCCATCAATTCGGTAGCGGTCATACGGCGAAGATTGACGGCGGTACCGAAAATCTCCACCGCTTTCACATGGGAGCGTGGGGCTAACAGGGCGGCTTTCAGGTTTTTCATGATTCACTTCCTTTAGTGATTGTGGTGGCGATACCCCAGACGAGGTTGTTCTGTTTGCCCTTGACGGTGATTTGAATCACTTCACTGGCAGGCGCGTTGATGTCGTTCATTTCCCAGCCGGAGAGCGCCAAAATCATGGTCGCCGTGCGCTTGTTCGGCAGTCCAATGTAAAACTGGACGGTTTCGCGACGCTGAGCCGCATTCAGGAACGCCGTAAAATCGACGTTTTCAGGATCATCAATGAACCCCAGTGATTTTTCGGGACCTTCCGGCATATCGGAAATAAATTGTTTGTTGGTGTCTATCAGCGTGGTGCAGTCGATAAAACCGCCTGAAAGACCCGTCGCGCCCAGTGCCTTACAGTTAATCAGGGATTTCATCTGATCAACGGTATCGCCGGGCTTGCCGAATTTCACAACCGTACCCACGGGCAGGACGGCATATTCGGGTGATGATGTTGCCATAGTGTGTGACTCCAATAAGGGTTATTGACTGTAAACGGACAGGGCCGCGCGGATTTCTGCCACGAGCACCTTTAAAACGGCGGATTGGTTGTAGTCCAGAGCCGGACGAATAAACGGTTTGGGGACTTGTTTAATCGTCCCCATTTCCTGCGCTAATGCTTTCATCCGGTGAGCTTTGGCGGGACCCACAGTGATCATTACCCCGCCCTTGTACTTCCTGGACTTGGCCGAACGGATCTGAATGTTGTCCCGCAGATGTGGCCCTTTGGCCTTTTTGTCATACCCGGCATGGGCGACCATATCTTCTTTCACGATTTCCATCGCGGCTTTCCCGGCCTTGCGCAAGATTTGGGTCTGGAGGTCGGTTTCCAATGCCTGTAACTTACGCCCCATTTCTTCAAGGCCGGAGAGATGAGTGCTAATCATCGGGCACCTCCGCATAGGTGATAATAAAGTCACGGGTGATGCGGTAACGTTTTTGATTTTTGGTCAGCTCTTCCGCGCCCTGATGCAGTGTCCCGCGTGTTACCGTCTGCACCGGATAGCGGCCGATATGACCATGCTGGACGGATTCCCACGCGAAACGGATTTTTTGCTCAATCTTCGCCGCTTTCGAGTAGTCATTCAGGGTAATAATCCCGATCTGAAAGCGGGCTTCCGTCAATCGCGTGGCCGCCAGTCCGGTATTGAACCGAGGGTCACTGATGCGCTGATAAGTGATCCCTTCCATCACCGTGGACGGAAGTATCAGCGGATAAACGGGTAATCCGGTAAGTCGCTCCAGATCTGCTTTCATGTCAGGCTCTATCATGGCGTACGTCGGCCTCCGTGGTAATAATGGCGCGGTCTCGCAGGTTGCGGTCTACCGTGCGCACAGTGAACACTCGCCCCTGATGCTCAACCAGCCAATTAGTGTCAATATCTGCTCTTGGCCTGACCGTAAACTGCTGAACCTCAATCACCTGTTGCTGGTCGGCCGTGCGGATTTTACGGTTGGACATCGCTTCCGCCCGTGCCCACGTTTCGCTGACATACTCGGATGTCACGGTTTCCGTCCCATAATCATCCCGTGTCACAACGGGGCGAAATAGCTTAATACGATGGCGCAGTGAACCCGCCTTCATGATGACCTCCTATAAGGGAATATAACGGTAAGGCTCCAGCAAGGCCTTGAAGCCCGCGGGTAAGGTCTGCGCCTCGCGGTTTTCATACCAGTAGCCCACCGTCAGCATGATCGCCAGTTCCACATCGTCCGAAACAAACAATCCGTCGGGATCAGTGTCCGGCACGGCTTCTTCATAAAGACGGCGGTTCAGGTAATTTTCTGCCCGCCTGATGGCAGCACGGGCGTAAGTGTTCAGCAGACTATCTTCCGCGTCATTGTTGCTGTCGATACGGCATTGCTGTTTGAGTTTTTCCACGGTGGGAAAAGGCATCTTGCCTCCTGAACCCTGCGACCGCAGCCGATCGCAGGTACAAAAAAACCGCTTCACGCGGCATGGGATGTTAGCGGGGTGATTAGCCCGCGGAGACGGTGCCCTTCCCGACCAGCGCTTTGATGGCCGCCGTGTCTTCCAGAATGCAGTCAAAGCGATGGAACGCCAGAAACGCGGTCTGGTCATAATCGGCATAACGCTCAACCAGCCGTCTCAGGGTCATGTAAGTGACACGGCGGACAATAAAGCGGTTGAAGTCCCCACAATAGATGAACTTGTTACCCGCCCCCATGTCGGCAATCGCCTGATCAATCACGTAAGGCACCCCCAATACTGTGGAAGGCACCACCCCGGCAATCTCGGGCAACCACAGCGGGCGGTTCTGGGCATCTTCCATTTCGGTGATGATTTTCAGTGTGCTGTCATTGAAGGCCCAGCGGAACGTTCCCGTATTGCGGTAGGCGGGATCAAGGGCATGTTTCAGGCTGTTCATGTCTTTCCAGCTAAACTTGGTTGCCGCGTCTACCGTGCCCGTGACCGAGGTTTCCAGACCTTTGGGCTGTTGCGGATTGCCTGTCCCGGTGCCTTTCACCAGATACCGGGCCTCACCGCGTCCGATGCGCTGGGCAATACGGGCGGCCAGATAGGCTTCCATATCAATACCGGAGTCCAGCAACAGCTCATTGGACACCCGGATGATTTTGGACGACAGTTTTTTCGCCCCCAGTGACTCGGTGCCGAACAGGGTATCTTCTTCACTGGCGGCGGTGTTCTCACCCAGCAGCTCCCCTTCCTCCGCCGTGCCATCTGCCGTCGCCCACTCGATAGTTTGTCCGGTAGACGTACTGAGGATTTGTGCCACGCTGGCAATGCCGCCATAGGCTTTCATGGCCTCCACCACCTTATTGAGCATCTGGGGCGGCACGGTATAGCCGCCTTTCTCGTCCGGTGTGGTGCCCTGTGCCCGCAATTCTTTCAACGCCTGACGTTCTTCGCTGCTCATCTCCCCCAGCCCGTGACGCAGGAACTTATCAAAAGCCGCGGTACGGCGCTCCTGCTGTTCGGTTTCGGGATGGACACCCGGGTTACTGCGCTGTTCCGGCTCCTGATGGTTCACCAGTTTCTGATCAAGGTTGCGTAACTCCTCCTCACGCTGGATTTGGGCGTCAATGCTGTCCAGCTCGGTTTTGGCCTTGTTCCATTCGGTGCGCTGCTCATCCGTCCACGCGGCATCCCCGATTTTGTCATGCAGGGTACGCATTTCCGCCGCAATGGTGTTACGGCGTTGTTTCAGTTCATGCAATTTCATGCTCATATCCTAGATATTCAGTAAAGTCAGAATGCGCTCACGCGCCATTTTTTGATTAATCGCCTGCCGGAGTGCCCCGCTGTGGCGCACCTCCTGCCAGGCCTGCAAGGAACGGACGGCGGAATCGGCCTCCTGATAGGCCGGATACGTCACCGGACTCACATCAAACAGCCGGGAGAACTGGCTGATTTCCCGGATAACAATCCCTTCCTCATCCTCAAACCAGTGTTCCCCGTCACGGGCGACCCGGAAAGCAAAAGAAGACTGGGTGATATCGCCCCGCTGCATGGGGGCCAGCACCAGATCGCGGATGGTCTGCGTGTCCGGGGCCTGAATGGTGTATTGCAGCCCGCGCTCATCCACGGACACAGTTAATGTCCCGGCGGCACTGCGCCCCAGAATAAAGTTGGGATCATGGTTAAAGAGCCCGCGCACATCATCATTGAGTACCTCGTCAAAGGCCCCGGGCTTGATGATTTCACGAAAGCCCCAGAGCGGTTCTGAGCGGCTGTTAAACACCGAGCCGTAACCGACAATGCGCGTCGGCTGGTTCTCCGGGGTTTCAGCACGCACTTCGCCGCTGTAACAGCGCATTTCCCTGTCACTCATCGGGTTTGTCCTCCTGGTTGGGATGGGGTTGATCTTGGTTGTTAAGCAGATTGGCGGCATTGACACTCACCAGCATGGCATCCAGTCCGTCCACGGGGTTCATGTCTTCAAAGGCACGGGCTTCATTGCGGCTCATCCAGCCATCCGTAATGGCAAAGTGGTAAAACTCGCCCCGCTCTTTCGGGGTGCCGCGCAGGAGTCCCGCCAGATTGAAACGGACATAAAACCCCGCGGCCCTTTCCTGCCGGGTAAACAACCGGCGATTCAGTTCCTGCTCCCAGTTCACCACCCACGGCATCACGGTATGGCGGACAAACTGGATAGACTGTTCTGAGATATTGGAAAGCGTCGCTTTCTCCAGATCGTTAATCATGTGGGCAGGCAAATTGAACAGCCCGGCTATCATGGAGCGGTTGAGTTTCAGCATGTCGATCAGCTGGGCATCCACCGGTGACACCGTCAGGGCGTGATAATCCAGTTCTGCGGGCAGCAGCAGGGTTTTATTTTCCTCACTGCGCAGGGCGGCGGCGGCTTTTTTCCACATCTGCTTAAGCCGTTCCCAGCCTTTATCATTGACTTCCCCTTTAACGGAGACAATCCCCGCCGGCCGGGCATTCCCGCCAAAAAATGAACTGGTGTATTTCTGCCCGCTCATCCCCATGCCGATGGTTTCCGCATGTTGCAGAATGGGACTGAGCCCCATTTTCCGGTTATTGCCGAGTGCCCGGATGTGGATCATATCGTCCGGGCTGATGGCAAAACTGCCGTCTTCGTTATACACCCCGTAGGTGTAGCGCCCGCCCGTGTTCAGTAAGGTGGTTTCCCACGGCATACAGGCCTCCAGCGCCGTCACCTCCCCGCGACGGTTACGCTTCACCCACGAGTAGCCATTGCCCCAGCCGAGGACATGGCGCTGTTTCAATTCCCGCCATTTGTAACTGGTCTGCCAGCCGTTCGGCTCATCATGCACCAGATAAAACACCGGGTGATCCCGCGCCATTTCCACGGTCTTGCCGTTCTTGCGCATGACATGCAGCGGCATCTGCGCCACCGAAGAGGACAGCACATAGATACAGGCATAGACCGCGGCCAGTTTCATCGACGTTTCGGGGCTGACATACACGTCAGCACTGAACAGGCCGTCATGGTCGGCGGCCTCGGCCGTGATAGGGGTACGGGGATTTTCCAGCGGTTCACTGCGAAATAGCGCATCAAACAGCACATTTCCTCCTTCTGGCAGCGACCAGGGCATAAATGACCAGCGTAACGCCACCAATCTGTAACGCCGTCGCCAGCCCGTAATCCAGATACAGTCCTGCCATGGCTAGACCGAATCCGGACAGGCCAGCGATATCGATAAGTATTTTCATAGGATTAATACGTCTTCGTCGGGATCTAAATAAGAAAGGAAGTCTTTCGGCTCATTCAGCAGGGTACGGCCAACCCCCATCATGGCCGCCACCGCCCCATCAATCTTGTTCTCGTTGCCTTCTTTAGTGGGCCGCACCACATCGTCACTGCCGGGCAGGTATCTGCCTACCACATTCTGAAAACACCACGTCATAATGGGGTTACCGTCATGGTGAAAACGCCCCGACGCCAGCGCCGCCTCAATTTCTCGCATCGGGTCACTCATGTGGGTGTAGTTTTGAACAATTCGAACGGGCTCCAGCCCTTCATCCTGTAATAAATGCTCCAGTGACAGCGCCCCGTGGGGATCGATAGGACACGACACTATTTTTACTGACTCACCCAGTTTCAGTATGGATTCAAAAATCAGGCGATAATCCACCTCCGCGCCGTCGGTCGCTATCAGGACATCCTGGTTCACAAAGCTCTGATACCGTTCCGCCGTCCGCAATTTGTCGCTGTCCGTGGAATACACCGTTTCTTCGGGTGCCCAGAACCGGGGGCTGACACTGTAAAAATGTTTGCGCCCGTCGATTTCACGGACAAATATCGGGCAGGCACAGCTCAGGTCCAGCTTTGTCGCCAGGTCGATACCGAGATAACACGCTTCCCCGCCAAAGTCAGACAGTTTGAGCGTCTTATTCTCTGCCGCCTTCCACTTCTCCATGTTGTAATAGGCGGATTTTGCTGATACCCACAGGTTAAAATGCTTGGTCTTAATCTTGTTGGTCTGGCTCGGCGTTGAGAGGGCTAATTGCTGTTGGGCGAGTAACCGGTCAGCCTTAATCGACACCCCGTAATTCGGGTTAGCCTTAATCAGGGACGCCGGCTGTGTCCAGTCATCCCCGTCGTCCAGGGTGTAGATGATGCCGAAAATATGCTCATTCGCACCCCCCGCCCTAATCCCCGCCAGGATCTCAACCACCTGGGCGCGTTTTTCATAACAGGGACTCTGAACGTCATACCCCGCGGTCGTGATAATCAGGGTCAGCGGCTGCTCACGCGCGCCCATTCCCGTGGTCATCGTGGTGTACAGGGCATCGGTGGCATGTTCGTGATATTCGTCAATGATGGCGCAGGACGGCGAATCCCCGTCCCCCGGATCGCCAATCACCGGCACAAAAACCGAACCGTCAGGGCGGGTCATTTTCTTCGCCCACGGCTTGATTTGAAACTTTCTTCGCAGGGCCGGCAGTTTTTCCACCATCAATAAGGCCGGCTCAAAAACCTTCCACGCCTGCTTCTCTGTCGTGGCGCCGCAGTAGACCTCTGCGCCGTATTCCCCGTCAGCACAAAACATATAATTGCCGACGCTGGCCGCTATCAGGGATTTGCCGTTTTTCCTCGGCACCTCAATGTACGCCTCCGAGAACCTGCGCCTCCCGGTGGATTTATGCACCCAGCCAAAAATGACACAGAAGGCAAATTGCTGCCACGGCTCCAGCGTGATACGCAGTCTGCGTTTTGCCCATTCCCCTTTGGTGTGCGGCATTTTCTGGCTGAAACGACAAAAGCGTTCGGCCTTCTCTTTATCAAACCGGTACAGAAATGCCGCGTCTTTTGCCCGCGCCAGATCATCCATGTGCCGCTGACAGGCCTGCCGGACATAACGGCACGCCAGTATATTCCCATTGACTACTTCCCTCGCGTACTGATTTGCCGCGTTGACGTTCGGATAAGTCGCCATAATTAAAACTCGTCAAATTCATTTCCATCGTCCGGCTCTGCGGGGCCAGTCATTCTCATGCGACTGAGGGGATCCAGCCCCAGCAGTGAACCCAGCCGGGCAATCTGAGAAACACTGTCATTGCGAACACCGACTGCCGGATGCTTTTTCAAGCCCCCTGTCCCGCTCATTTCGGTAATACCGCCACTTTCCAGATCGCGTTCTGCCTGCGCCAGTATCACGCGCTCCGCCCTCAGCATTAACTCAAAGGCATTGCAATACGCGACCAGCAGCGGCGCATCTTCCAGTTCAAACGTCCCTCGTTCAATCAGGATTTTGCTTTGCGTTTTCCAGAGCCGGACAGCCGCATCGCCCATCAGTTCAGGGGGCGGTGCGATCCGATTCATGCTGCTCTTCTTTTTGGCCGGTAAGTTCTGCTTCCGGCCACCTCCAGATGCCCGGATAGCATTACCCATTGAGACCTCGTGGCTGGTTAAAAAATGTCGAAAAAAATATGCCTTAATTCAGACGCGTAAAAATCGACTTAGGGAGGCGGTCCCCTGGGGCGAGAGGGGGGAGCTATTTGACCTCCCCCCTCCCCTTGAGTGACCATGACTGGTGATATTGTTACTAATGAAATTAAAATTATCTCAGGATGCCAATCATCGTTATCATCGCCATTGATATGATCTACAAATGAAATCAAATATAGATATCGACCACCTCACCCGCCATCTCATCACTGACCGTGAAGGTTACGTTCAGTGTGGGGTGAATGTCCCTGCTGTGAGTCTCAATCACGACCTGATTTTGGTTCGATAGCAACATGCCATCCACACTCAGGGCATAACCTTTGAAGTGGCCACCCTTGTACAGACGTGACAGTTTCACTTGTTTCTCACTCATCGTAGTCTCTCCGTCGCGGTCTTCGCCCTATGGCAAGACCAGCATAATAGAATCAGATTTGTTAACGCATCCGTGCCACCGTGTGCCTTGGGCTTGATGTGGTCAACGGTTGTACCTGTCACTGCTCGGCCATTGCGTAAGCATTGCTGGCATAAGTGCTTATCTCTCGCCTTGATGGTGGCTCTGAGCTTGTCCCACTTACTGCCGTAGCCGCGTTCGTGTCGGCTCTTGCCTTGCTGGTGATTCTCCCAGCCTGTATGAAGGTGATCGTTGCAGTAGCCGGAGCGGTCGGTGGTGGTCTTGGGGCAACCCTGCTTACGGCAGGCTCTGGGGATACGTGGCGGCATCACATCACCACTTCGAGAACAGTCCGCCGCATCGACTCTCACGATTGACGAACTGGCGTATCTCTTCACGGACTATCTGGCGGATGTGTTTATCATTACCTTTCTTGGCGTCAGAGATACCTGCTGATATAAGACCTGTCCATGTTCCTTCAAGGGCCTTCCCCACTTCACCTAGAATGGCACTGGCGCTTTTAGCTTCCCCTGTATCTACTGCCAGTGTCATACCTGCGTCATAGGTTTTACTCGCCTGTTCTTTTTCTGCTTTCTGTTTGAATGCATTGTGAATAACGAGCGTCGCAGGGGCTTTTCCTATAATCACCTTAGGCTTCCCCTCTTTATCATAAAGCGCCGTGTACCCAGCGGTCTGTACTGAAGTACTGCCATCTTCTTTAATATGAATTATCATCATTGTTTTCGCCTCATTTAGAATAAATAACTGGTCTGATTTATATAAAAATCCTCGCAAGTGCCCTAAACATGGGCAATATCCGATTATCGGACTTTGCTTTTCTACATAGCTATCACGACTCAATGAATCATGAGGGCAATGCAGGCCGTCTCTCCGGCTGTCACACCGCTTCTTCTGCCTACAGCGGATGTTGCTGATAATGACTATCTAGGGCATTGATTATTTTTGATTCTGACCTGTACGCTCGATGCAAAGGGAACATGTCATGGCTAATACAGGCAGACGGCGATAACCCGACGCAGTGGAAATAAAAATGCCACCCGCGTTAACTGATGGCATGGGGTGTTGCTTTAACCACTTAAGGGAATGGGCAAAGAAATATTGACTTTAGTTTCAGAGGTTAACTAATTGTTAAATATTATTCGCTTGTTATTGGGTTGCCATGATGAGACAAAATGCTTACATCGCTAATCAATAGAGAGTAAGTAAATATGTCAATTGCAACTATTCACTATAGAAATTTGGTGATTAAAAAAGCTGGGGACTCAGCCAGAAAAGGAATTATCTTAGCTCACGGTGGTTACACCCCAGAAAGAGGTTTTTTCCAGCGAGGCTCTGGCCGTACTTATGTCCCCTTGCGGATTACATTAGTTTGTAATTGTCTTCATGATAAAGTATCAATAGGTCAAAAAATGGCAGATGCCATTTTATATCCTACTCCTACAAATCAAACGAATTACATTCCGGAGGATATCTTAGGTGGCAGCATAATCCAAAATTACTCCTTAACATATAACAGTAAATTTGAAGGTTATGAACCCAGTAAATTTGTCGATGTAGTGACGATAAAACCCAATAGCAAAGCACATATTTCAGATGTTTTTAGTGCTGTAACGGCATTAAATTTACATTATGAGCGCATATACAATGTAGCGTGTAGAATAAATAAGATAGACCGAAATTCTCTATCAATATCCGCTACCATATGATTATTCAAGTCTCACCAATGCTGCCCTAACATACTCCTGCAACCCCAGTATCACTTGCTCTGTGGTGGCAATCAGAATGTTGTTGGTTTAGCTACTGCACGAACCCAGCACATGATCCCTTTTTGCAGATCAGTACGCCCTTCGTTCAGCCAGAGCATATCAATTTGTTGATGATTTGTTCCTTTCAAAACAACAAGATGCTCATAAAGGTGACCTAATTCTTCACCCAACGCCTTAATCTTGTTCATGCAATCAATTTCATCTTGGCTCAATTCACGATAGCCCGTGATTTTACGGTGTTGATTTTCCATTATTTCCTCTGCATTCAATATTAACGTAATCCTGCAAGTACTTCGTCTGCCGTTCGTTCTCCGCCATCATTCGGAGGAGATCGTAATAATCTTGTCGAGCTGCTTCTGTAAGTTGTGGGGTTCCTGTGTCGCCCACGCTGCCGGAGGTAACGGTTTCAAGCACGGGGCAGACGGCTTTGATGCGCAGCTTGCGACGAGCAGCGGCAACATCAGCCAGAAGAGTGTCAATTTTAGCTTTGTCATTGGCGAGTACCTTAAGATGTTTAGCATCCATCTCATGCAGCATATCAATGTGCGTGTTCTGGTAGTTGAGGGTGTCGGTCAGTTGCTGGATTTCGGTTGCTTGGCGTCCATTAGCCTTCTTTTGCTTCTCATACTC
>NZ_JAQRFO010000060.1:0-22939 GCF_028598775.1 Xenorhabdus aichiensis | reverse complement strand
TAATATCTTTCTTATTTATATAAATTCGTACTAATTTTTGTTATCACTGATAATTTATAAATAAAAAACATATCATCACAATAGGCATTATTAACTTAGCTGTATCTCAAACTACAACAGCAAGCTCTATAAAAAAAGTCTTCCATAATCGATGAACTTATCATTTTTATCAATATCACTGACTTACTCTTGGTTCTAAGCTAGAACTTTATTTTATATAAAGATGGCATTGTCTTGCCATATCATTATTAAAAGAACTATGCAAAAAATAAAGACTTTTTGAACAACAACCTATCTCTGTAGCTAAACCCGCTATTCTGATCAGATAGGCTCTGATATGTTGTATAAATATGTCTCTCCACCCTATAAATAGGAAGAATATATGACTCCATCATGGCTCAGTTTAGCGCTGGATTCCCTTTGGCCGATGCTTTACGCTGGCCTGACATTTACCATTCCCCTCACGCTGATTACATTCGCATTAGGGATTTCTCTGGGGTTTATCGTCGCCTTAATCCGGCTGTACGGGCCAAAACCACTGGTTGCAGTCGTTCGGTTTTATGTCTGGCTGATCCGTGGTACACCTTTACTGGTTCAATTATTTTTGATCTTTTATGCCCTGCCCAGCGTGGGCATTACGCTGGAAGCCTTCACCTCTGCCGTCATCGGCTTTACCCTTAATGTCGGTGCTTATACTTCTGAAGTGATCCGGGCAGCGCTGATTTCGGTGCCTAAAGGGCAGTGGGAAGCGTCTCACTCCATCGGCATGAGTTGGTGGCAGTCACTGCGCCGGATCGTACTGCCACAGGCGGCGCGAGTTTCTATTCCACCACTGTCAAATACCTTTATTTCATTGGTGAAAGATACCTCACTGGCTTCCGTCATCACGGTTCCAGAGATGTTCCTGGCTGCACAACGCATCGCCGCTGTCACATACCAACCGCTGATCCTGTATACCGAAGCCGCTATCCTTTATTTACTTTTAAGTTCAGTGCTGTCAGCACTACAAGTTCGTCTGGAAAAGAAATTCTCCCAACAATTCTCACCACACCGCAGCAATAAGGAAGTGAAAAATGATTCAGCTCTCTAACCTTGAAAAAAGTTTCGACGGACAAAAGGTGCTGAAAAACATTAGCCTTACCATTAAAGAAGGTAGCCTGACAGCGTTGATCGGGCCTTCTGGCAGCGGGAAAAGTACCCTGCTGCGCTGCATCAATCTGTTGGAGATCCCACAGGCGGGTACATTGGAGATTGGCAAAGAACAGATCACCTTCACTGGCAAAGAACGCCTGCCGCACAGGGAAATCCAACGGTTTAGCCTGCAAACGGGCATGGTATTCCAGAATTTTCAGCTTTTCCCTCACCTCACGGTGATTGAAAACATCATGGAAGGGCTGATTTATGTACAAAAATGGTCGCGCGAACGCGCCAGAGAACGGGCACAGGAATTGCTGAAAAAAGTGGGCATGCCCCATAAGGCAGATGTCTGGCCGAACACATTATCAGGCGGCCAGCAGCAGCGTGTGGCAATCGCCAGAGCGATGGCCCCCTCTCCCAAAGTATTGCTCTGTGATGAGCCGACCTCAGCCCTTGACCCTGAATTATCGAAAGAAGTCGTTTCTGTTCTGAAGCATTTGGCAGAAGAAGGCACGACCATGGTGATGGCGACACACGATCTGCGTCTGGCCGCCAATCTCGCCCACAATGTTATCTTTCTGGAATCAGGTGAAATTGTCGAATCGGGAACAGCACAAACCATGTTTACCCGCCCGGATAAGCAGCGCACTAGCGAGTTTATCTCAACCCTGACGGAAACTTTACCTGACTGGGAAATATAACGGGCTGTGACGTTTAGACTCAGCGTAAACCCGCTAAGCCAAAATAAGCATAGTGACACATTATTGATTTGGAGAAATACAATGAAAGCATTCCTGAGTTTGTTACTGGCGGGCGCCACAGCCCTTGCAATCTCTGCCCCCAGTTATGCCGGAAAGGATCTGGACGCGATAAAAGCCTCCGGTGTCTTTAAGGTTGGGACAGAAGGGACATACCCTCCTTTTACCTATCACGATCAGGCCAATAAATTAACTGGTTTTGATGTAGATATCGCCCGTGAAGTTGCACGCCGCCTGAATGTCAAACCAGAATTCATGGAAGTTAAATGGGATGGCTTGATTGCGGGGCTGGATGCCAAACGTTTTGATGCGGTGATCAACCAAGTGGGTGTCACACCTGAACGGGAAGCGAAGTACAGTTTCTCCATTCCTTATACCGCTTCCCAAGTCGTATTGATTACTCGCGATAATAACAATGACATTAAAACCTTCGCTGATATCAAAGGAAAACGTTCAGCCCAGTCCCTGACCAGCAACTATGGGCAACTAGCAACCTCTAATGGGGCTCATTTAGTCAGTACCGATGGCTTTAACCAAGCCATTGATTTGGTCGCTACGGGTCGTGCAGATGCGACATTGAATGATCGCCTTTCGTTTCTGGATTTCAAAAAACAGCGCCCTGATGCGCCAGTGAAAATCGTCGCCCAACAAGCCGATGCAAGCAAATCGGCCGTTCTGCTCCGTAAAGGAGATCCAGAACTGATCGCCGTCATCAATAAGGCACTGCAAGACATGAAAGATGACGGGACTTATGCCCGTATTTCCGAAAAATACTTCGGCACTGATATTTCCAAATAACCTGCCCCTCAATTCCTCAATCAGCGGCGTTTTCATAGCGCCGCCCATTAATAGATTCAGCAAGCTTATCCTGTTTACTTATTTATTTTTTCAATTAATATCAAGCTGATAGTGACTTACGAAGTTAATTCTATCCTCAAGTGTGGCTCCAATCACTTTATCCTCCTTGAGTCGTATCTCCCCCCAACAAACTTCCTGTTTTGGGAGAATTTTAAGTCAAAATAAAAAATATAAAGAGGAAATAATGACTGAAAAAACAACACAAAACTACGTCATTCGCCCCATTATTCCGCAAGATAATACCGGTATTGCTGCCGTTATCCGTCAAGTATCCGCCGAACATGGCCTGACCGCAGACCGAGGTTTTGCCGTCGCAGATCCGATTCTGGATACATTGTACGAAGTATACAGCCAGCCACGCAGCGCTTACTGGGTCGTCGAAATGGATGGGGAAGTCGTTGGCGGCGGAGGTGTTGCTCCACTGGCTGGCGGCGATGATGATATCTGTGAGTTACAGAAGATGTATCTCTCATCAGTACTTAGGGGAAAAGGCGTTGCCAGACAAATCGTGCAACAATCACTGGAATTTGGCACCAAACAAGGCTTCAAGCGCTGCTATCTGGAAACCACGGAGATCTTGCAAGCAGCTATCAAACTGTATGAAAAACTGGGATTCAGCCATCTTGGTGAGCCACTCGGCAATACTGGCCACAGCGACTGTGAGGTCAGGATGATCAAAGCACTATAATGCTTCTAATCAGTCAGCCCCACAGACCAAGTGGGGCATTTATTTCGACAATCTCGTCAGAAGAACTTAGTGAAGTTTGCGTTCGTCCTGCTCAGGGAAATCTTCAGCTTCGTCTTCATCATCATCATCATCATCATCATCTGGCGCATTGGGATCTTCAAAATACGTCCCCCAACCATCGTAATTCACACCGAGCTTTTCAACCAGATTCATGAGTTGCTCAACCTGAGTATTAATCAGTTCAGCATCTAGACGGCTTTCACTGATGATATCACAGCACATCAGCACAACACGATCTTCAGTTTCCAGCTCTTCCGCATCCGTCACTTCATAACCGAGTTTGAATGCTTCAACGGCGGCTTTTTCCAAAAGATCGAAGTTTTCCGCCGAAAAATGGTGCTCAATAATATAAAGCGCATCAGGATCGCTGCCATCTTCCAATAATTCTTCAATGATCAAGCGAGTTTCTTCGCGCTGTTCTTCTAAAGCATGTGGGTCTGCCATGCCAATCCCCTCCGTCATTTGGCTGTCCTGTTTCGCATTCTCCCATCTTTTTCCTGCGAAGGATATAGCTATCCAATTTCGTCAAAAAGGAAATACAGACCGTAAACTATGGCATGACAAATTGCCTTAATTTCATTGAGATGACAAATACACATCACAGGGGTTGTAATTGAATTTTTTATCGATATATATTGAATATAAATTCAGTATCACTCTAATGGAGAAAATACAGCATGAATCCATTTTATGGACGTAACTTACTAAGATTACATGACTATACTCCTTCGGAAATCAATGCATTTCTGACACTGGCGAGTGAATTAAAAGCGAATAAAAAATCAGGTAAAGAGTCGCCTTTACTGTCAGGTAAAAACATCGCGCTGATTTTTGAGAAAGACTCCACCCGTACACGCTGTGCCTTTGAAGTCGCTGCTCATGATCAGGGTGCCAGCGTCACCTATTTAAGCTCAAATGGCAGCCAGATTGGACATAAAGAATCCATCAAGGATACCGCACGGGTACTTGGGCGTCTGTATGACGGCATTCAGTACCGTGGATACGGGCAGGAAGTTGTCGAAACTCTGGCGAAATACGCCGGCGTTCCGGTCTGGAATGGTTTGACGAATAAATTCCACCCGACTCAACTGTTAGCCGATTTACTGACGATGCAGGAACATAGCCAGAAGCCACTAACTGAAATCAAATTCGCCTATTTGGGCGATGCCCGCAATAACATGGGCAATACGATGCTAGAAGCCGCTGCATTAACCGGTATGGATCTGCGTCTGGTCGCTCCCAAAGCGTGCTGGCCGGATGCGGCATTGATTGCCGAATGCCAAACCCTGGCAGAAAAAACCGGCGGCAGGATCGCCCTGACAGAAGACATTGCGACCGGCGTTAAAGATGCCGATTTTCTTTACACTGATGTTTGGGTTTCGATGGGGGAACCCAAAACAGTCTGGCAAGAGCGCATTGCGCTGCTAAAGCCCTATCAAGTGAATATGGATGTCATTCAACTGACGGGGAACCCAGAGGTGAAGTTCCTCCATTGCCTTCCTGCGTTCCACGATGAAGAAACAACGCTTGGCAAACAACTGGCTGAGGAATTCAATCTGTATGGTGGGCTGGAAGTCACTAGTGAGGTCTTTGAATCAAAACACAGTATTGTGTTTGATCAGGCAGAAAACCGTATGCACACGATTAAGGCAGTGATGGTAGCAACGCTAGCGAAGGAACTTAGTTTTTGATGGGTGTTAATGCGGTGCGAATGAGCACCGCTTTTTGTTTTTTCATAAATAACGATAATGCGAGTTGGGGAAAATAATCTGAAACCCCACCTCATCAACTTAACAGATAAGTTGGATTTCTAAATTCTCTAGAGGTAGCGAGGTTACGCCTCGTGGCGACAACCTTTTAAAGTTCGGACGGCAGCATTAATACTGATATGCAGTGTCCGGGCAGTATCGCGAATGCCAGAATCATTCAGAACTAAATCAATGAGTTGCTCTTTTATTCCGACCTGACAAGCGCGATAAGAGTAGTCAAGCTGGAAAATGTGGTCACACAATAAACAACGGTAACGCTGATACCCTCCTTTACCTGTGCCATGTTTTTACATATTTCTATTTTAATGGCAAAACCGACATCTCACATCTACCGTAGCCATCTGAGGTCTCCCCCTAGCATTGAAAATAGAGAGTATATACAAAGAACAACACTTTGAATGCGTGACCAGTTCGTAAGCCTTGCTACTTAAAGATCCATGCAAGGTGTATCACTATTTTGGAAAGCTATTTAGCTGATGAAAAAATTAATTAAATATAAATAAATATCGGTTATTATGATTAACCGAGATATTTTACTTACAGAAATAATACCTTGACAATTAAAAGCGCCCATAGTAATAGCATAATTAAATAAATTTAATGGTGTAATAAAAAATATTATTAAATATAAAAATATTACACCGCAATAAAATCGTGAAGTTATATTTAATACTGGTAAAAATGTGTTAATTATCACATTTCAATGTAATTGAAAATCGCCATTTCATTTTAGAAAAAAAATTAAAACAGAAGAAAAGACAAATGCTTAAAATGATACAGAGGTAACATAACCAATTGTTTTTAATTGAAAATAAACGGAATAAAATATGGTTACCACGCTAATCTTTTTAAAATCCCGCTTATTCGTTATTTTTCAGAACAAAATTTAAGAGTAAAATCACATTTTTAACGATGAATAATATATCATTAAGTTTACGATCGCTTTCTCACTCCAAGCATAATGTATAAAAATACACTTTACTATCATTAATCAATGGAATAAAAATAACCATGTTTCGCAATAATAAAGGGCATGATATGAGAAAAATGGATAATCTGGAGTTTAGAATATTACAACTTCTTAGGAAAAATCCTTTTCTCGCCCAAAAAGAAATCGCTGATATTATTGAAATCAGTCGTTCAAGCGTCGCAGGACATATCCTGAATCTACAAAAAAAGGGACATATAAAAGGTAAGGGTTACATTTTTTCCAGTGGGAATTGTGCCGTAACGGTTGGTGCTTCCAACATGGATATTACCAGTTTCGCTTCGACTGAATTATTAAAGAAAGATTCCAACCCAGGGAAAACAAAATATACGTTAGGTGGTGTAGCTCGAAATGTTGCGCATAACATTGCCGCGTTAAAGAATGATAGTTATTTAATTTCTGTTTTTGGTGATGATTCATATGGAAAAAGACTTTTTAGAGAAACCAGGTTAGCAGGCGTTGATGTTAGCCATTCTCATAAACTGAATGATGCAAGAACATCAATCTATCATTCAATAGTTGATAGCAATGGTGAACCGCATACATCCGTTAGTGATATGGATATTTTGAAAAAACTCACTCCTGAGCTACTAAATAAATCTAAACCTCTCATTGAAAGAGCAGGAATACTGATTATCGACTGTAATTTGAAAGAAGAAGCTCTGGAATGGTTATTTAAAAACTCAGGTAATGTGCCAATATTTGTTAATCCTGTCTCGTCATATAAGGCTGGCATAGTACGTAACTGGTTATCATATATTCATACTATTAGACCCAATCGGCTGGAAGCGGAAAAGATCAGTGGTATTAAAATTAATTCAATAAAAGAGGCTCAATCGGTAACATCATGGTTTCATGAACAAGGCGTTCAACGGGTAATTTTAAGCATGGGGGCTGAAGGTGTGTACTACAGTGAGCTAGGTTATATAGAAGGTCACTCTCCGGCATTTCCTGTTAATGTTGTCAATACCACAGGTTCCGGTGATGCAATGATGGCGGGATTAGTTCATTGTGCGTTAGCAGGTATGGATTTTCAGGAAAGTGTTCATTTCGCACAACGTTGTGCCGCTCTTGTACTATCTACTGAATTGACTTATTCATTAACTCTGTCGCCCTTCGATGTTGAAAAGTTGCTGGTATTGGATTCATATCGTTAATAACAATTGTGAAATAACATTACTCATACCGCCGACATAATAAAAATAAAAAAATGTTAGAATATTTGGCTAAAGCCGGGCTAAAACCCGGCAATTTTTTCAATGTTTCCCGTATGACAAACATTATTCACTAATCGAAAAAAATAGGAAGGGCTTATGTTCGATGAAATGAAATATAACCACAGATGCGGAGATAATGGACAACGAACCTAAAACTG
Source organism: Xenorhabdus aichiensis (assembly GCF_028598775.1). Lineage (NCBI taxonomy): Bacteria > Pseudomonadati > Pseudomonadota > Gammaproteobacteria > Enterobacterales > Morganellaceae > Xenorhabdus > Xenorhabdus aichiensis. Next base: position 15,306 of record NZ_JAQRFO010000060.1, on the reverse strand, counting down.
ACAAATAAGTCCGGTATGAACACAATTCTGCAAATAAATATCCCAAAAACCTTGAGGATAACGTTCTAAGTCGCTTGCTAAGACTGTTGGTTTTTGCCAGCTAAAACGACTGAATCCTGCTTTATTAATTGCGTTTTCGTAGCTTTCACGGCTCCAACGATAAAATGTGAAAGGACTTGGTGGAGTTGTCAGAAATTCTGCCTGGCAACAGAAACCATTTTGCCAAGGCTCTTCGCTCAAAATTTTGAAGCCATAATTATCACAGTTTCCATTTTCTAATCGATAATCAGGTGATGACATGTAAGCTATTAATTTTCCAGAGGGCTTTAAATGATTAGCGGCCGCTTGAAACATAGCTTCAAGCTCTTCAGTAGATTGTGAGTAGTGGAATAAGAAGGCAGCGATAACGATATCAAATTTTTCATGTAATTTCATTTCACATACGTTTTGTACGCAAAACTCAATATCATCACCATACAGTTTAGATTTTGCTTTGGCGAGTTCAATCATTTTCTCAGAGATGTCGACGCCGACCACTTTTGAAGCGCCGCGGCAGTGTAATTCCCGCCCAAAATAACCATATCCGCAAGCTAAATCTAGGACTGATTTTCCCTGTATATCACCGACCATGTTGAGGATATCTCTAAGCTCAGACTGCCGTTGAGCGACTGTATTGGAGAATTTTTCATAATATTCACCAATAAAATCATAATTTGCTTGCTCTTCCATTATTATAACTCCTGATAAAAAGGCATGTTCTCATGAAAAATATCTAATGAGGGTATTATATAAAAAGATAAAATATCACGAAACAATTAGATATAATTATTTTTGTAACGTAAGTAACTTTCTACGATAGATCATGTTTGAATTCAGTTAAAAATAACTAAATATTTTTATACTCGAAATTACTGCCCCGATAAAAATTTAGAGTTACTTATTCGTTATAAAAATGCGATATAAGTAATATTTTTATTAGGGTGTAATGAGATGTCTCCCCCACTCTGTTGCAATAAATTGACAGTGTGTTTTTCTTTCAGAAAAGGCCATCATCATAAACAGCACCGGGGAAGGCTAACAGCCGATACCTGCGCTGACAGCCTGTGCCCATTGAATGAATCAGCGTTGAAACTGACCGGGTCAAGGCGGGAGATAATACGGGCTATTGTGTCATGGGCAGGGAATCCCGTTGAAAACAGCACGTCAAATAAAGGGTAACTGACTTTGGCAGACTGGCGAGATCGGATAACTCACCGAAATACAGAGCAAAAGCACCGACACTCATTCTGGTGCTCACGAAAAAAGGGGTATAAGATCATAATTTCAGCGACAGATCAAATTGACCCGATTTGGTCAAATAACATTCGCGATCTCACCCTGTTTCAACACGTCCTTTTGACATGGCAACGAAATTAGTTTAACTAAATTGCTGAATAAGCATATTGCGGATGATAATTTTTATTTATTTAAATTTTGTTTAAAAACAATCTTTAACAAAATATTAAATTACATCATGAAATAGAACTGGTCACTGCGCTACGTTCTTTTTAGAGCGTTATTTTTTAAATGACTATTTTCGATAAAATAAAATCATCAATCTTTAAATTGAAAAAATAAAAAGGCTAAATAAACAATAGATTAATTTATAAAATTGGATAATTAAGCTGCGTGATTTTACTTTTTGTAAAGAAATTCTATATTCTGGAGAAAAATAAAAATGAAACCAAGCATAATAATCATAGCTGCATCTATATTAACCATTCCGTTCGTATCATTACATGCCAATACCAACGCCAAGACCAATGTGAAAATTACTGATTGTAATCAATTCAATGGAAAACCTAGTCAGGATGGTAAAAACGGGATACCTAATAGCAACTGTATAAATGGAAGTCACGGGGGTAACGGCTCATCTCCCGGTCAATCAGGAAGAAATGGTGGAGACGGCGGTAAAGGCGGAGATGGAGATGGAGACAAAGTATCCAATTATCACAATCTCCAACATGCAGGCCGCCATTCTTAAAACCAATACCATATACCTGAAATCATTATAAGCAAAAAAGCGGCAACGATGAACGCCAGCAGAGCATCAGTAACCAACATGGTAATCACCAAAAATAAGAATCTAATTGAAGCTTATATATTTGACCGGCACCGATTTTGTCAACCAAACGCCATTATCTGCCTGATGGAATTTAAAGCCCTGTTCATGCATTAACTGGGCGTTAATTTTTAGGATATCTTATGACAAGTCGACCATTGATATCGCCAATCACACTGACATTTTCTATTTTTGAATCAACATCAAAGCTGGATTGGCTGCTGGCGATATATTCCGGTTTCATCAGCTGCTCTATCGTTGAATAACTTAAATTATTCAAAATGTCATCCAATGACCAAACCGTTGTCGCTGCCTGAGTCGGATTTCTTAGACATGCCAGGGCAAATACCTCTGGTGCAATGACTTGATTCCTTGTGTCATCAGGAAGCATTTCCGACCAATGACCATTGACGACTTCTGTATGCGGGGAAAGGTTTTTTGTAGAGCGGGATCAAGACTTTCCATTGTTCTTGGCGGGCATAACCATGTGCGCCAATCGGCCTTGCATTTCATTTAGATAAGAGGAGACCGTGTGACCTGTTACACCTAACATAGCCATTAACGTTGATGCTGGCTCGATCCATAAACTCGCATCAGGTGCTTCATCATTGCAAGGGGTTGGCGGTAATTTATCGGTCGAAAAACAATTCCTCATTAATAAATAGCCATATTTCTGTCGTTCAGAGACCCATGATAATTCGGAGTAAACGTCAAAATCATTAGCTAACTGTTTACGAATATTTTCTTCTGCAATGCTTTTAACTATATATGGGCTAATTTCTTGATTATAAATCGTGAATTTGTTTTTAGTGATTATGTCTTTAAGATTAAAATCAGATAAATCAAGTGATAGTCCTAGTGATGACAACTTAACATTCCGTGATAAATGCCTCACGCATTATCTCCTCTGAGGTTAATTAATAACAAGATAATTTTCATGTTACTATTTCGCTCCATATCAAAATAATTTGATATAAGCTGTAAAAAAACCAAGTCACGTTATATTAAATGTAAAAAATTAATATTTCATGTGACACCTCATCGTTATTTATGTATGAAATCTGCATATTGAAGCGCACATGTATGCATTTAAAAAATGCATGTGCTTGGTATGAAATATATGCATAGGGGGATAATGCTTCCTATCATCTAATTACAGTAACTATCCGTGTTGTAATTACAATAACTCACTCAATAACGGATAATAAAAATTAAATAATTAGTTATTTCAGGTTGAAAACTATAAACACAGTATACAAATACACAACCTAATTTAAAGTTATTTTTTATTTCATTTTATGACTATATAAATCAATATAGTTTTCTTATTATATATTCATGTTCATTTAAAAAACCTTGATCTATCTATAAATTTGAATCATGCTCAGCGTCATTAAGCATTAATCTTCAAAGAAAAAGGCTATTATTAAAATAAACTAAGTAGTTTGTCTTATGTGATACCTGACAAGTTCAGCTGCCGTCGCGCCGACCGATCCATAAGGTATGTGCGAGTTTCTATGCGGGTGTTTTTTTGAACAGGCGGTTTATGTTAATTAGGCGTGTTTGTCTCTTTATGATCTGAAATCTGCAGGAAATCAGTATGTTCAAATACCTCGCATGTTGCTTTATGTTAGTGCTAATTTACCCCTTGGGCGTGGACTTATATCTTGTTGGCTTACCCGATATTGCCAAAGATTTAAATGCCACTGCCGTAGACCTTCATACTGCTTTTTCTATTTATTTGGCCGGTATGGCATCGACCATGATTATCGCAGGACTTGTATCCGACCGATTTGGCCGAAAACCCATCGCATTATTGGGTGCGTTAATTTTTGTCTGCGCTTCATATGGCGCAGCGTTTACTGTTTCTGCCGAACAATTTCTTTTCGCGCGCTTTTGGCAGGGAGTCGGTGCCGGCTTCTGCTATGTCGTCACCTTTGCAATCCTGAGGGATACCCTGGACGACGATAAGCGCTCAAAAGTATTGTCGGTGATTAATGGTATTACTTGTATCGTTCCTGTTATTGCCCCGGTCCTGGGTTATTTACTATTAATGAGCTTTGAATGGCCAAGCCTCTTCACCGGCATGGCAATCTTCGCGGGCATTTCATGCTTAGTCTGTATGCTCTGGCTTGATGAAACGTACCTTAATAATAAAGAGACGAATCAGAATAGAGAGAGCAGCAGCGATGAAAGTCTGTTCTCGCCATTATTCATCAGCCGCCTATTCATTACTTGCTTGTCTATCACGGCAATATTGACATATGTAAATATATCTCCAATCATATTAATGGGTCAAATGGGGTTATCTACGGCGCAATACTCAATATCAATGACGGGGCTGGCTAGCTTTAGCATGATTACCTCATTTTTAACGCCCTATTTCCTATCAAAACTTGGGCAAAAAACGGTTCTCCTATTATCGCAAATTCTATTTCTATCATGCGCAATCATATTTACCCTCACACAAATGCTGAACCTAAACGCTTATTTAAATCTCGTAGGGTTCGCTATGATCGGTGTTGGTTTTGCTATGGGATTCGGAATATTGATGAGCCAAGCCTTGAACCCGTTTAAGCAAAATGCCGGTTTGGCAAGTTCCGTACTTGCTATTTGCCAGATCGCTTTCTCAGCGAGTTACATCTGGATAATGGGAATGCTCGGCGTGAGCGCGATGAATATGTTGATTATCCTGCTTCTGTTTTCCAGCATCGCTAACATAATCGTGCTGGTCTCTGTACCCAACCAACGGGATTGCCTTCAGGAGTAAACGTCGTCGCCAGCTGATGATCCGTACACACTGACGCCAGCGCCCCCCTCCCGTCGTGTTGACTGATACGCATAAATCAGCACGTCGGTGACGTGAGCCGGCTGGTGCCGATGTCCTTTTCCTCCTCCGGAGAGCATAAAAATCTATGGTTCCCCTCTTTTTTGCAACACTAATTTTTGATGAATTTTTGGCTTGCTTAAATCTATCCGGCGTCACTGTAGGCAAGGAGCCTGCGCCTCGATGAGTTCCGCGCCTGATGAACCTTAAAACCGTGTCGGCTTGAAAGAGCCATTTTTTATGTTAGGTTTCTCATCAGGCCGGTAGGCCGTTCATGTCATCAATAATCAATCTTCGCAAAACCTGATGGGTAAACTGTTTAAGCGTTTAAATTAACGATAAAGTGGCTGCTTAGAGTCACTTTATCATTATCTTTCAAACACGGTTTGTCTTGTGGTTATGGCCCAGGCTATACGCGCTAATTTATTCGCGAGTGCACAGGCCACAATATTCGAATGTTTTCGTTCAAGTTGAATTCTGACCCAATCCGCTAAGCGCCCGGATTGGTGGTTAATACGTTGTATAAAATCTATAGTCACCGATTTGGTCAGCTCTGCGCGTATTCGAGGAAGCAACTTTTTAATATATCCATAATTCATCCATATCATATAATATTATTTCTTCATATTTTTTCACAAGAACGTGATTGCTTTTATTTTTATTATTTCAATGTTTCCATTTATAACTTTAAGATAAAAAATTGTAATTTTAAATTAAATTGATCGGTTACTTTAAGCGATCTGTAACTATCTATGAATGTAATTTTTTATAGAAAATCATTATATTTTTTATTCTGCGTGTGTTGACTTTTATTTATTTAAATGTAATCTGATTTAAAAATCCCAGTAAGATGGTGCTGAGTTAACATATTAAGTGCAACAGGCGGGATATTAAAAGGAGTGAGTCAACTGTGATAAATTTCACGGATCTCACCCCAGAAACCATAGCCTGATATGCATAAACAAACCAGACAGTATCGACAGTTGACTCCAGGACAACGATATCAGCTTCAAGCCCTGCATCACAAGGGATTTCCACAATATCAGATAGCTGAAGCGATCGGCGTTCATCCCAGTACCGTTTCACGTGAACTGAAACGCAATACCCCCGGTGAACACTATTGTGCAGAAACGGCAGATATCTTGAAAGATAAGCGAAAAAAGACCGCATTTAAGTTTAGGAAACACCCCCCCCGGCACGAGCACATACTGTCTGAGGGGATATTAATAGGCTGGTCTCCGGAAAATATCGGCTACAGAATGAGACGGGAATGCCCGGAGATAGCCCTTAGCCATACCACGATTTATCGGCGTATCCGCGAAGATCGTCGTACAGGCGACTTTCTTTACAAGCGGCTTCCTCGCTTTGGTAAAACCCGTTGGAAAGGGGGAAAGCGGGCCGGAGTCTCATTCCGAATCGGGTGGATATCAGCCAGCGCCCAGCGATTGTCGAGAAGCGCTCCCGCACTGGTGATTTTGAAGGGGATACGATATATGGTCAGGATGCTTATCTGGTGATATTGGTTGATCGCAAAAGCCGTTTGTTGTTAATGGCAAAAACGCCAGATAAAACGGCAGAAGTGGTGGCCAATACCGTGAATACCTTACTTAATCGCGTTGCGAAGGTTCACACGCTCACGTTGGATAATGGGGGTGAGTTTGTCCAGCATGAGCGGGTAACGCAGGCCACGAATGCCTCAATTTATTTTGCCCGGCCTTATGCCAGTTATCAGCGAGGAACGAATGAAAATACGAATGGTTTAGTTCGGCGTCAATAGCCTAAAGGGACGGCTTTTGGTTCATTGACGGAGCAAGAGATTAGCGATATGGAATTAAGATTGAATATGACGCCAAGAAAAGTTCTCAATGGGTTGACACCTATGGAAGTCTATACCGGGCGCATGTTGCACTTATTGCGTTAATCCAGCCTCTTAATAAACAATTCACTAACAATGTAAAAAGGTAATAATATGAACCCTATTTCTGAAAGTTTACTTATTGATTTCAAAGGCACTGATGTTTTTCAAGGATCTAGTATTATTATAATAGCCACTTACACTGGAGATAACTCGCATAAGGTACTTAAAAGTAGTGATATTTCTCTTAAAAACACATCAAATAATCCAAATGTGGAAATAGATGTTTATGAAGACAATCATAGAAAAAAAGATGTTGATGTTACTAACAATAAAATAACAGTACCGTATATTGTTAAAGTAAAAAACAGTACGGATAAATCAGATATCAAATTAGAATTTACAACTAATGTTGCTAATTCTAAAACTAAACAGGATATTACTTGTAAGCAACATAAAGATGAAGACCTTGACCTATCATCCTTAAACCCGATAGTCATAGGCAGTAGTTTTATCGAAGATTTGACCCCGGTAGTTGATGGAAAAATACCTAGTGACTATACTAATGCACACTTGAATGTGGTAATGTATCCGAGGAAAAAAGATAACAGTGTGATAAAAAATTGCCAGATTGCATTACATGTAGATAATATAAGCTTTACACGTTTGTATGATGGCAAAACAGAGATTTTCCCTTTTAAGAACAATATGTATTACATTAATACGGGTGATGATGGTAATTTTCAAGTAAAATTTTTCCCCAGAAAGATGACGAGTTCATATGTAAGAGAAATAAATATTTCTGCAATTATTGGCGATGAAACAGCCAAATCCACACAAAAGGCATTGTTTATTACAAAAGATATTCTTCCTTCTGACAATATAGATGCACCTATAATTGAGAATATGAATGGAGATAAGATATATCCCCCATCAAATATAAGTGATAGCAAATTTAATGTTAGAGTGCCTAGATCCGATATAATTCAACCAAACGACACTGTATACATTATGAGCAATATTAGTAGTCAGAATGTAGCTACACTATGCACGTCAGAAATATATGGTGACAGAAGTCTTAAAGACAAACCTTTTAAGGTCCTTTATAATATTTTTACCGCACTTGAAACTAATACTCTGTATTACTATATTTTGACGTCAGGGGCGGATGCCTACAGATCAAAAAATTTACTTTTTAAATTGGCTGATAGCACAGATTATCAACCACCGAGAGGAAAATTAGAACGGGTTACAATTTTGGATAGCATGGGAGATGAAATTGAAGAATATACTGTCTTTGGTATAGATTCGATTAGTGAGGGAGTAGTGTGTTCTGTCCCCGTTGGCGGTGAAAATCAAGTAAAAGCAGGAGATACTATTACACTCTATTTAGCCATAACTGGATATGATCCTATTACAGGTAATCCGGTTTTTGAAAATCCACATTTAGATCCAACACCTATAACGGATAAGGATGCCCAAGCAGGCTATATTCAGATAAAGATTAATAATAATATGTTATCAGGAGTTCATACAGATCTTGATGGTAACCCTGGGCCTATGTATATTTATTATATTAGTAGTCAACAAGAATATTCAAAGAGTTGGCAGGGATTTCTTGATACCGCTCCTTTGGATGCTGATTAAGTACTAAGGATTATGTAATAAATTGTAGTGTGGATAATACCTCTATAAGCTCCCACCTCACTTTCCGAGGTGGGAGGTACAATATCAATATATTGTTAAATAACTTCACGAAATAATATATGAATGCAAGAAAATCCATTTTCATACTTATATTTACCTGAGTTTTTATTTCAAATTTTAATGGAGAATAATGATGAATATAATTGAAAAAAATAACCCCCTTAAAAAACCCATACTGCCACAAGAAGACGAAAATAGGGTTATTGATATTAGTAAAATGGCAAATGATTTTATGTTGGTTGTTATTGAGCATTTTGATACTGAAAAACCAAAAGAAAAGATAAATATATTATTGAATGGTGTCCAGACTAAGTTTTATTTTGTGGAAAATCCTGTTCCCTTTACTATACATATAACAATACCTTTTTCTAGTCTACCTGATGGGGATTACACGGTTACTTATACAGTAACTGATGTCGCTAATATCGGTTATTCTGAACCAGCTTATGTTAAAATAATTAATTCTGAACTTACTTCAACTCCTTTTCTTTCCTTGAAGAAGGAAACAAAGAATAGTGTAATTGCAACCTTAAGTAATATCCAAGAAGTTGATAATGTCAGCGTCAAATTTTATATAGCTGTGCGTATCCCTAGCAATCCTGAACTTTATACATATATAAATACGAGTGATGGAAATTGGTCACCGCTTATCATATTGCCAGCCACAGCCACAGATGGTTGTTATATTATTATTCAATCTAACGCTGGCTATTATACATATATTTCTACAACCAGTAAACCTTCTCCTGATTTTCTTATGCATACAAATAATAAATTCGTATTTAAATATTCACTTAACAATAAAAAATGGACTCATTGCTCTGGAAATAAAAAATTTCCTACCAGCGGCGATAATGTAAAGTATATGACTCCAAATGATGTAATTACTTCATCTACTTTAATGAATGGTGAACAATATGCTGAAACATCTACTGACCCACGTGGTCAGGTAATAATAGAAGTCATAGATAATGAAAGAGAGTCTGTAACTGTTTTTGCTATGCTAGATAATGATATAAGAATATATGATAGTATAGAACTTAATTTCATATCTGATACAAAGTAAAATTTCACACATCTAATTTGGCTAGGTATGATTTGTAGTAGTTCAAACTTGATCTGACAGTCGCCCACTTTGATTCAGTGCCTGTCAGATTAAATTCGGGTTAGATTTTTTGTATTAGGCTACATCCCTTAATTATATAACCACTTGTAAAAGAGTCGAATACAGCCTAATTTCACCATGGACAAATAGTTTCGTGCGGTTTTTTCGTAACGGGTTGCAATACGCCGATTTCCTTTCCCGATTACCTAGGCTCGCAAGATACATTCTATGTAGGCAATTTGAAAGGCGTAGGCCGGATTTACCAGCAGACGTTTGTCGTTAATGCGACAGAACCAAAAATCCCGATGGCTTTGGAAAAACTGTGAACGAAAATTGAAAACCAGCCTACAAATGGTCAATTTAGCTTTTTTTTGTGATTTTATTGAGAAGACTCTGAATAGGCACTAATATATAAATTATGTAAGTAAATCTTATCAGTATCAAAAGAAGGTTACGTCTATTTGGGTACTTATATTATGTCATCATATCTTGTTAAGATTATTGTTTTTTTTACGATTCTTTATACGTTACTTATCCCTTCAACCATTATAAATGCCTTTGCTGAGGGGAATGTAAATCATGAGAAGACAGATATATCCCGAATAGATAATGTAGGTACTCAAGTAAATGAATCAAGTAAAAAATTTCTAACTCCAAACATCAATAAAAAAACCGGAATACAAAACACAAATAATACGCCAGAACATGAATTGCCTGATTACATCGCAAGAAATCTTCAGGCAGCAGGCAGTCTTCTGTCATCATCTCCTTCAGAATTAGCAGAGCAAGCCAAATCTTATGTCTTGAGTAAAGTTAACAGTACCATTGCCTCCGAGGCTCAAAAATGGCTATCCCAATCTAGTACAGCAAAAATTAACTTTGGCTTTGACAGAAAAGGCAGGCTGGAAAATAACTCAGTAGATCTGCTATTGCCTATTTACGATAATAAAGCCGACTGGCTCTTTTTTTCTCAATTAGGGTATCGCAACAAAGATAGCCGGAATACAGTCAACTTCGGTTTGGGGGGACGTTATTTTTCTCAGAACTGGATGTATGGCCTGAATACCTTTTATGACTATGACATCACAGGTAAAAACAGGCGAGTAGGGTTGGGAGGAGAAATTTGGGGAGATTATATTAAATTCTCTACCAACGCCTATCATCGCTTAAGTGACTGGCAAATCTCGCGGAATTTTGAAGAACATCATGAACGCCCTGCTAATGGCTTTGACATTAACGGAGAATTCTTCCTATCTGCCTACCCTAATCTAGGAGGCAAATTTTCTTATGAGCAATACTTCGGCGACAACGTGACGTTATTTAACCGAAAGACCAAGCAAAAAAATCCCAGTCTGGCAAAAATGGGGGTGACATATACGCCAATTCCATTGATAACAATGGGCGTGGATTATAAACAAGGAGAAGGTGGTCAGAGTGAAACACAATTTCTGACAAATTTTAATCTCAGGCTGGGTGTGCCATTGAGTACGCAGTTATCACCGGATAACGTTGCATCAATGCGCACACTGGCGGGCAGCCGTTACGATCTGGTTGAGAGAAATTACAATATTGTTCTGGATCATCAGAAAAAACAAAACCTGCAATTGTCCCTGCCGGGAGAGATTGTGGGTTATAGCCATGAACAGCAGACAGTCACAGCTAAATTCTCTGATTCATCTATTAAGAAGGTTGAGTGGATATCTAATGGCGCGTTTGCCGACAATAAAGGTCAACTGTCTGACAACAAAGATCATACTGCGACCATTACTTTTCCCAAATATTCACCTGATGGTAATAACAATTACCCAATCCTTGCGGTTGGAATGCTGGAGAACGATCAGAAATTACCCCCCGTTCAGATGCATGTGATTGTCAGGCCGTTTGTGGTGAAAAAAGTGGAAGCTGGCACACCATACATCACACCAACAGGGCCATTATCCGCCAGCGGTAAAGATAAAGATGCCTATACCATTACGCCGGTGATTACTTTTGATACCCCGGTAGGCGCACCGGTAAAAAATGCCACGATTGATGATGTCAAATGGATAACTGAGCCGCCCGCCGATGATACGTCCGGGCTGAAGTTAAGCTGGGAAAAACCAAAGACCACTAAGACGGATGAGAATGGAAAGTTACAGGCAGTGACTTTAACCAGTACTCAACCCCACCAGAATGTAAAAATTTATTTGCAGATGGGCGATGCTGATAAAGAGAAGCAATTAGTAGGAACGGTAAATTTTACTGATAATACCCAGAGTTATAAAATTGAAAAAATTGAAATCACTCCTGATCAGGATTTAACCGCTGATGGTGAGCAAGCTTACACCTATGAGGCGCTTATTGTTGATAATGAAAAGAATCCTGCAATAAATAAAAAACTCTCTGAAGTGAAATGGAATATAGATAACCCTGTTGATGGGCTAACTTTACACGTGCCAAAAGGCGAGATACAAACAGACAGCGAAGGGAAATTAAAAGCAACGCTGACCAGTAATAAAAAAGCAGTTGGAATATGGATTTCACTTGCCATTGAAAAACAACCCCCGGTAAAGGCTCCAAGAGCGGTATCTTTTAAGTTGGAAGGTATCAGTGTGCAACCTGATAGTGCTAAACCTAAACCAGTACATGATACTTATACCTATACGGCAATGATTACGAATGCTGAGGGTAAAGCAGAAGTAGGTAAGACAGTGCAATGGGGTCTATTGGAAAATGTTCAGGGTGTCACTCTGAGTCCCGTCACAGCAGTCACTGGTCCTGACGGAAAAGTCACGACCAGACTCACGAGTTCTGTTCCTGCATCAAATATTATTGTGACTGCTTCATCCGGTGGAAATACCGAGAAAGCACAGCAGCCTGCAAACTTTGCATGGCCAATCATTCACAAACCGATATTTACACCGAAGAGTGGCGATGTGAGCAATGATGGAAGTGATGCTTATACTTATACGGCAATAGTCTATGAACCGGATGGTACTACCATTTATACCGGACAAAAAATAAAATTTGAATGGCGTCTTCAGCAACCAACAGGGGACAAAACAACTTATCTGAAAACATCAGGAGAAGTTACCACCTCGTCCAAAGGAGAACTCACAAATAATTTGGTCAGTTCCCATAACCCACCGATAAAAGATGCTGTAGTTTGTGTTGCTATTGCCGGTAATCGTGCCTCTGAAAATGGGCAACAATGTGCAGACAGAGTTTCTTTTGCCGAAGCTTATACCCTAACGCTTACCGTTATTCGCCCTGCATCGACACTTGAAGGTAAGGCGAATAAGTACACATTTATCGCAACGACCAAACGTAAAAAAGATAATCAGGTGCAATCAGATGTACCGATAAACTGGAGCACATCATTACCTGTCCCTTTAGCGCAGGAACCCAATCTGATGACTAAACAAGAAAATACAACCAATTCTCAGGGACAGGCAACTTTCACGATGTACAGTAAAAATGGAGGATTTGATAATATTACAGTAACTGCTGCGGCTGATAACAGTTCTCCAGCTTCGAAAAGTGAAACGGTAAAAATCACTGCAAAACCTAAAGATGACGATAATCGTATTATACTTAGAAATTACGGTGGGCACGGTATAGCTACGAATCTAGATGGAGTACTCGCCCGTAACTTAACGTTTGGTTGGGATAAATTGACGTTTATACCTAATCACAACCCTGATAACCCTGAAACTGTTGATGCTGATGGTTATCCCGCCCATTATTCAAACAATAAAGATATAATTGCGGTTGTTACAAACGATACAGGTAATGGATATTTCGAAGTGAAAGCAGCGGGTAGTACAACAATAGAAAGCCGCTACACATTTTCTTCAGGCCGTTACCTTGTATACCAAACAAATATAGCCATTGATAAGATGATATTTGCTGATACTGGGGGGAGTACTGGTAATGCTGTGGCCTATGCATATCCGCCTGATCGTCAAAGCAGTCCTGCTAAACGTTGTACGACGGGGACACCAGTGGAAACGACCGATATAGCCGATAGCATTACAAAGCTTGTAAATCAGGGGGCAGATTTAAAAGCCGCAGGATTAATTGGTGATATCATTGGAATTGACTACGTTGGAGCAAACACCCCTAGATATACACAGGCTTATCCATTAAGCTCATCACATGAGAGTGATTTATTTATTTTACTTTGCTATAAATAATGGGTATCCGGATTAGGAAAGCATAAAATCTATGGTCACCCCCATTTTTGCAACACTCATTTTGATGCATGTTGGGCTTGCGTAAATCTATCCGGCATCAATATGGGCAAGAATGCCCGCGCCCCAATGAGTTCCGCGCCTGATGTGCCTAAAAAAGTGTTCGGCTTCAAAGAGCCATTTTTATGCTTAGGTTATCATCAGGCCGTCTGGCCGTTCATGTCATCAATAATCAGTCTTCGTAAAACCTGATGGGTAAACTGTTTAAGCGTTTAAATTAACGATAAAGTGGCTGTTTTAAGGGAATTTTATCATTATCTTTCAAACACGGTTTGTCTTGTGGTTATGGCCCAGGCTATACGCGCTAATTTATTCGCGAGTGCACAGGCCACAATATTCGAATGTTTTCGTTCAAGTTGAATTCTGACCCAGTCCGCTAAACGCCCGGATTGGTGGTTAATACGTTGTATAAAAACACGGGCGCATTGAACTAAGAGCTGCCGGAGCTTCTTGTCTCCCCGCTTGCTGATACCGAGCAAGGTATTTTTTCCTCCCGTGCTGTATTGACGAGGAACCAAACCCGTTGAGGCGGCGAAATCCCGGCTGCGGGCAGAGTGTTTTCCATCACCCAGCTGAGAGGATAACATACTGGCCGTTATGGGGCCGATACCCGGAATAGTCATCAGCCGTTGCCCCGTATCATCACGTTGCAGTGCTTGCGCCAACGCGTTCTCAAGCTCAGTTATTTGCTCAACCAGATAGAGATAATGGGTATGCAAGCGCATAAGTAACTGAGTTAAATAAGGCGGAAGTTCATGCTCGGCAAGCACTTGGGAAAGCCGGTTTATCACCGCTATCCCTGTCGGCATACTGATACCAAATTCCAGTAAAAAAGCCTGCATTTGATTGGTCGTTTTAACCTTATCTCTGACCAGTGACTCCCTGACCCGATGTAATGCACGCATTGCTTGTTGAGTTTCAGTTCTGGGTTGAACAAAACGCATTGAAGGACGCGGAGGCCGCTTCGCAGATGGCTTCGGCATCAATAAAATCATTTTTGTTACTTTTGACGAAGGGGCGGACAAACTGCGGCGAAATCAATTTTGCCTCATGCCCCCAAATCAGCAATCCGTCTTGCCATGAAATGCGCCCCAGCGCAGGCCTCCATGACAACGGTTGCCGGGGGACAGTTAGCTAAAAAGTCCATCAATTTGGTGCGGGTAAATTTTTTATGTAAAAGCGCCTTACCCGATTTGTCCTGGCAGTGAATATGAAAGGTATATTTGCCGAGATCGATACCAATAAGTGCGGTGTTGTTCATGATGATGGCCTCTCAATAAGAAATCTCACACTGTCAACTTACGCCTACTGAGTGAGGGTGACCATCCCATTAAATCTGGGGAATGTGTCTGGTGGGAACCGGATGAAATAGTTCGACAACTCAGGTTTCTGAGGAAAACGGCGATTGGGTAACTCACTCAAGCATCTGATTAAAAAGTTAATTGCTTATTTTATTGCGAATTAAATAAAGTGCCCCAC